>JAEYWA010000275.1 GCA_023431385.1 Bacillota bacterium
AAGAGGGAGGACGAAGGTTTATGGCAAGAGTTAAAGGTGCGATGAGAACTCGCGCAAGACATAAAAAAATATTAAAGCTTGCAAAAGGTTATTTTGGAGCAAAGAGCAAGCTCTTTAGAATGGCTAACCAAGCTGTAATGAAATCTTTAAACTATGCTTACAATGATAGAAGAGCAAAGAAGAGAGACTTCAGAAAGCTTTGGATAGCAAGAATAAACGCTGCAGCAAGAATTAACGGTTTAAGCTACAGCAAATTTATAAGTGGATTAAAGAAATCAGGAATTGAACTTAACAGAAAAGTTCTCGCTGATATGGCAGTAAACGATGCAGCTGCATTTGCTCAGCTGGCTGAGCTGGCTAAATCCGCTAAATAGGAACAAAAGTCAGTATATAAGGGGCTGCCCAAAAGCAGCCCCTTTTTAGTATTGCTTTTAGATCAAAAGCTACATTTACTAAATTGGAGTAGGTATTTATGGATAAGGTTATATTCTTAGTTGATATGAATGCTTTTTTCATAAGCTGTGAAATGTCCAGAAGGCCTGAAATAATGGAGAAGCCTGCCGCTGTTGCCGGAGATCCTAAAAACAGGTCTGGGATAATTCTTGCGGCCAATTATGAAGCGAGAAAATTCGGTGTGAAAACAACTATGGTTATTCATCAGGCTTTAAAGCTGTGCCCGGGAATGATACTTATTCCACCAGACCATCATTTCTATGAGGCCAGATCTTCAGAGGTAATGTCGCTTCTGGGAAACTATTCACCTGTAATTGAACAGAATAGTATAGATGAGGCCTGGATAGACATGACAGGTACAGAAAATTTGTTTGGAAAACCGGTGGAGGCTGCTCGCAGAATTATGGATGACATACATGAAGGGCTAGGTCTTTGGTGTTCAATCGGCATTTCTGAAAATAAGCTCTTGTCTAAAATAGCATCGGAAATAAAGAAACCCATGGGCATTACTGAACTGTGGGTCAGGGATATCAAAGAGAAACTGTGGCCCTTAAGGGTGACGGAGATGTATGGAGTAGGCAAACAGACTGCGCTGAAGCTCAATAACCTTGGGATCATGTCAATTGGTGATCTTGCGGGTTATGATACAAAAGCGCTTACAAAACTTCTGGGAAAACAGGGAGCTGAGCTTCAAGCTCACGCCAACGGCCTTGACCAATCTCCTGTAACTCCTCACACTTCAGGGGAGATGAAATCTATCGGCCGTTCAACAACGCTTTCTCAAGACGTTACAGATATTGAGGTTATCAGAAATATATTCCTTGAAATGTGTGAAGAGGTCGGGTTTGATGCACGAAAGAACAATAAAAAAGCAAGGACAGTACAGATTACAATAAAATATTCCGACTTTCAGACTATTACAAGACAGGTCGGCGTTGAACCGACTAATTTAACAAAGGATATCTTTGAAAGAGGCTTTTCCCTCCTTCGTACAAACTGGAATAGTTTCAGACCGGTTCGCCTCATAGGTGTAAGTATCAGCGGATTTGACAAGGAAATATTATCACAGCAGCTGTCCCTTTTTAACGGAGAAGAAAATTTCAGGCAATCAGAAAAGGAAGAAAAACTTGAGAAAACCCTTGATGACATAAAAATAAAGCACGGCCTGGGATCTATAACAAGAGCTGTACAAATAAAAAAGACATAGCTTATTCCTTTGTAACAATAGGAATTACACCAAAGACCATTTGAAATGGTCTTTGGTGTAAACCAATATTAAATTGCTATTCAAATTGTATTAGGCCTTGTATTAAGCCGATACTGTAGGCTATCTCAACTTGGCTTGCATGGTATTCTTCAATATTTGTCTTTGCTTTTCAAAAATATATCTGGTAAGGATGTCCGAATCCTTCGGTGATATTTTGATATAATGCAAGCCGACCTCATATTTTTTATTCTTCTCCCCTGATGAACGGATGACCTGAGCTAATACCCTCACTGAGGACAAGCCTTCCAAATCTATGCTAATATCAAGAACGGAACCTGAAGCAATGGATTCATCAAGCACCATACAGAACCCGCTGCCGCTTATATTTTTTGTATAAGCAGACTTTAATAGCGCACTGTCTATATTTGTAAATTCCAATTTATCAGTACTAATTAATTGCTCATCTACAACGGCATAATTACATGCCAGAACTACATCCAGTCTGTAAAAGCGTCTTCTTTGAATTTTATTAAATTCACTGGCTATAGTTACATCGAATATATCCAACGCACCACTTTTCCTATGACCCTTAACGATGCCCTTGAAGTATAAAAGCTCCTGCTTTTCATTCATATAATAAATAATAATGCTAGTGTCTCTGGACAGGAACTTTAATCTTCCCTCTCTCATAGGGGATACAATACTTATGATTTTATCATCAATAGCATCAACCAATTGACTTATGTAACTGGTAGTATTTTCATTAATTTTATTGCCATATTCAGGTATTTCTACTTCCAATTTTGTTCCCACTTTAATGTCTTTCGCATTCATTGAAAATCTCCATATCAATAAATATTATCAAAACCAATAATTTATATGATTCAATTACATTATATTCTATAATCAGTGATTTTTCAGTATTAAAATTAAAATTTTTACAAAAAATTTTATAGGATTTTTAATTAGCTGATTCATATAATATATTATATCTTTTGTACTCATAACATACTTATACCGGGTGATGGCTAAGGAATAAGCGTGCAATGTGAGTGTAGACATGAAATTAAATGTGATATATAATAATCCCTAGCTTAAAGCATTGCATTTAACTCAAATGAATGGGTGTGATTTTTTATGTTGAAACCTTTTTTTAATGAGAACAAATACACAACGTCCGGGAATAAAAGAAACATAATTGATAAACTGTTTTTAAATACAAGATGGTATTTTGTTTACGGATATGGCAAAGAAGTAATAAACGGAAGAAATCTGGCTGTTAAAAACCGGTACGATACCGAGAAATGGGCAGAATCAAGCTATAGAATACTTGAAAATATAGAAAAGAGCGGCGGAAGGCTATTTATTGAAGGTATTGATAATATAAAAAGGGTTGAAGGGCCCGTTGTTTTTGTCAGCAACCATATGAGTACTCTGGAGACCTTCGTTTTTCCCTGTATTATTGCTCCATTAAAGGAGGTTACTTACGTTGTAAAGGAAAGCCTGGTATCGATGCCGCTGTTTGGTCATATAATGAAGAGTCGTAATCCGATAGTTGTATCAAGGAAAAATTCACGTCAGGACCTGATTAATGTATTGACACAGGGGAAGGAAATTATCGCCAAGGGGACTTCAATAGTTCTTTTCCCGGAAGGTACAAGACAGGAAAAATTTGACCCTGAGAAGTTTAATTCGTTGGGAATTAAGCTGGCTAAGGAAGCAGGAGTACCTGTTATTCCTATTGCTATAAAAACAGATTTCTGGAAAAACGGAAAGCTGATAAAGGATATCGGACCTATTCATAGAAAGGAACCTGTTTGTATTTCTTTTGGGGAGCCTATATTCATTACGGGAAATGGAAAAGCTGAACAAAAGCAGGTTATAGAATTTATTTCAGGAAAAATAGAGGAGTTTCAGAAAGTAAAGGTATAATTTTACAAACTTTAAGTCTTGTCAAATTGTAATCTTCGTACTAAAATATATTAATGTAATGTTTCGGGAATTAGCGCAGTTTGGTAGCGCGCTTGGTTCGGGACCAAGAGGCCGGGAGTTCGAGTCTCCCATTTCCGACCAT
>JAEYWA010000276.1 GCA_023431385.1 Bacillota bacterium
TCACGGAGTTTTACGGTTTCAGGATCTCTCGGTCTGGTTGTATTTATTATTACAACAAAGGGCTTGTTAATTGCTTTAAGTTCTGTAATTACACGCTTTTCAGCATCTACATAATCTTCTCTGGGAATATCTGAGATGCTTCCATCAGTAGTAACAACTATTCCTATTGTGGAATGCTCATTAATTACTTTTTTTGTTCCTATTTCTGCTGCTTCCTCAAAAGGTATCTGATATTCATACCACGGAGTGGATACCATTCTTGGTGCATTATTCTCAAGATGTCCCATTGCACCTCTGACCATATACCCTACACAATCAATCATTCTCACTTTCAACTGAACATTCTCGTCAATTATTACTTCTACTGCCTCATTGGGGATGAATTTAGGTTCAGTGGTCATTATGGTTCTTCCCGACGCACTTTGTGGAAGCTCATCTATTGCCCTTTCCTTTTGGTACGTGTTCTCAATATTCGGTATAACCAACAGATCCATAAATCTCTTGATAAATGTTGATTTTCCCGTTCTGACAGGTCCCACTATACCTATATAAATATCCCCTTGAGTTCTTTCAGCTATTTGCTGGTAAATATTGAATTTTTCCACGCTCAGAACCCTCCCCTATATTGCTACATGCCCAATAGGACTATGTATAATGTCACTTTCAATATTAAATATATGTCCGAAAATAGTTAATATTACAAAAAATAATTTGCTTTAGAAAAATAATTCATAAATAAGCAAATAGACATGCACATATTTAATTATATTATTTTGCGAAAATTTAAGACTAAATCGGTTGTAAAAATTGCATTAATAATTCCTTATTGGTATAGAGTATCTTAATAATCATCATTGCCTGAATTCCGATAAAAAAATACATTGTTTTACAAAATGCTACATAGTATAATAATATTATTATAATTACATAATTTTTCCATAGGTGAGGTGTTATTTATGAATCCAGTAATCAGTACTATCATAGAGAAATGCCAGGGCTGTAATAAGTGTATCTTGACTTGTCCCATAAAGAACGCTAATGTTTCATCCGTTAATAATGGTAAAAATTACATTTCAGTAGACAATGAAAAATGTATAATGTGCGGTAAATGTATTGAAGTATGTGACCACTCTGCCCGGTACTATACCGACGATACTGAGAATTTTGTTAATTCTCTAAGAGCAGGCGCAAAAATTTCTGTTATAGCCGCTCCTGCCCTCAAAACTAACTTTTCTAATTATAAAAAATTTATATCTTATCTGAAGTCTTTGGGTGTTAAGGATGTATAAGATGTTTCACTGGGAGCTGATATAACTACCTGGGCCTATCTGAAAAATATTAAAGAGAAGAAAATCAACTCGGTAATCGCTCAGCCTTGTCCCTCAATTGTCAACTATATATTAAAATATAAGCACGAGCTTATATGCGACCTTGCTCCCGTTCACAGCCCAATGATGTGTACAGCCATCTACCTGAAAAAATATGCAAACATTAATGAAGAATTATGTTTTTTATCTCCGTGCATCGGAAAGATATCTGAAATAAATAATAAAGATACTTCTGGTTACATAAAATATAACGTTACCCTTAAAAAGCTTAAAAATTTTATCGATGAAAAACGCATAGATTTTCAACAACTACCTGACGAGGACTTTACCTTGAACGGGTATAGTCTGGGTGAAATATACAGTACACCTGGAGGCTTGAAGGAGAATGTTTACCATTATTATCCTCAAGCCTTTGTAAAGCAGGTTGAAGGAACTGAATACGCATATAAGTACCTTGAAGAATACAGTGAAAGAAAAAAGCATCAAAAGGAGCTTCCCTTGCTTGTAGATATTTTAAACTGTTCACACGGCTGCAATATTGGTTCCGGTACGTGCAAGGATGTTGATGTTACTGACATCGACAGACTAACTCAAAACTTAAAGAACAGGAAACTAGGAAAATATAAATCAAAGCCTAAAAGTCATTTAAGATATTTTGATTCCAAGCTTGAGGTAGATGATTTTGAAAGAAGGTATACACCTGTTAATGTTTCTTTATATAAGGAACCAAATACGGATGAACTTGAGCTTATTTTTAAAAAATTGAACAAGCTTGATGAGATTTCAAGAAATAGAAACTGTAACGCCTGTGGTTTTGGGAGCTGTATTAAAATGGCACAGTCCATTTTTAACAACTGTAACCATGTTGAGAACTGTATTGATTTTAATATGGCTGAAGTACATAAGGAAAAGAACATCCTTCAGGAAAAAAATCAGGAAATAGAAGCATTTTTGAACCAATTACAGGGCCTTCAGAACCAAAGGGAAGTGAAAATGCAGAATCTTAGCGATAGAATATCCGATATCTGCAAGGCATTGGATGAGGTTACTGGCGGAAGCTCATTAAGCGCTAAAAATATAAGTAATATCAGTGATGAGATTGGCAGAATCATGTCAGCTTCGTCTAATTTGAGAGACAGTGTAAAACAAATGGAGCAAGGCATCCTTAATTTCAATAATGTAACAAATGAGATAGTGACAATCTCCGAGCAAACCAGCATGCTTTCACTTAACGCAGCTATAAAGTCAGCCAGAGCCGGTGAAGCCGGAAGAGGTTTCTCGGTAGTTGCTGATGAAGTTAAAAAGTTATCGGAGCAATCAAAAACCGCAGCTGTATCAACAATGGCCGATGAGAAAATGTTAGCAGAAAATATTGAGAAAATTAAAGCAGTATCCGACGAACTGGACAATATGGTAAGACTGGTAAGCAATAATATTCAGGTCATTTCTGCCGCTATTCAGGAAACTACTGCAAAAAGTGAAGAAATTCTTGCTACTGCAAACGTTATAATATCAGAGCAGGAATAACTATGTTTCTAATAAATGAAGGCCGTCACTTGTAAAGTGCCGGCCTTTATTTATTTTTTATGATAAATAATTTTCGTTTACATTTCGGTTTTCTTATCCCTTGTCATCAGATCGACCACTGCCAATCTTGGTTCCTTACCCTCAAATAGAATACTGTACGCCTCACTGGTTATAGGCATTGATACTCCAAGCTTTTTAGCAAGCTCATATGCAGGCTTTGTTGTAGCGACACCCTCAACCACCATATTTACCTCTTCGAGAGCTTCCTGAACAGATTTTCCCTGTCCAATAAGAATTCCTGCTCTCCTGTTCCTGCTGTGCATGCTGGTACAGGTAACAATCAGGTCACCTACTCCCGTTAGGCCTGAAAATGTATCTGCATTTCCGCCCAAAGCAACGCCTAATCTGGATATTTCAGCAATACCTCTGGTCATCAACGCAGCCTTGGTATTGTCACCAAACCCAAGACCGTCTGAAATTCCAGCACATAGGGCAATTATATTTTTTAGGGCTCCACCAAGCTCTACTCCTATAACATCAGTATTTGTATACACCCTGAAGTTCGGTGTCATAAACAAGTCCTGAAGGAATCTGGCTATTTCAATATTTTCCGATGCAGCAACAACAGTTGTTGGTATATCTCTTGCAATTTCTTCGGCGTGGCTTGGACCTGACAATACAGCAATATTATTGTCAGGGAGCTCTTCTTGCATAATCTCTGCTAATAACTTACAGGTACCATCCTCAATTCCTTTGGAACAGGTTACAACAATTGTATCCTTTTGAATTAAATCGGCAAGTGTTTTACAATTCTGTCTTGTAGTCTGAGATGGAACCGCCAGTACTACTACATCAGCATTGGCAACAGCAAGCTTTATATCAGTAGTGAATTCAACACTATTAGGAACCTTAACACCGGGTAATCTGGTTACATGTTCTCTATTTGCTTTAAGCATACTTATCTCATCTTTCATAGGAGACCAAAGTCTCACATTGTTACCGTTTTTTGATAATAGAATAGCCATTGCTGTACCCATACTACCAGCTCCGACAACTGCAACATTTCTGTTCATATTAACCTTGTATGATATAGTCGATGACTAAATCATACGCTCCTTTCTAATATTTAAATTTGCATTTATCCTCTACAATAAAAATTGACACTGTGGACTTTTTATGTTTTACCTATAGTTTAACTATATCTATTCAAATAACCCAATCAATCTCACAAATTGAGTTATTGGAAAAGCAAATTACTGAATTGGATGAACGTATCAAATCCATCATGCTTGAAATGGATTCTGTAATCTTAACTATCCCAGGTATCG
>JAEYWA010000055.1 GCA_023431385.1 Bacillota bacterium
GTACATATCAATCTTGGGATCATCGAACTCAACTGCATCATAAAAAGCGTTGAATTCGGTCAAACGACCGTTGAACAACTCAACCTTCAAGCCTACATCCTTCCAGTTCTGCATTTTGAATTGTGCATAAGTATCCATTCCCTCTCCATCCATGACTGCCCATGTAATACTGAAAGGCTTTCCATTGGGATCCTCGCGGTAGCCGTCATTGTCTACGTCCTTGTAGCCCGCTTCATCCAGCAGCTTCTTTGCCTTTTCGGGATCATATGTATAACCTGCGATTTCAGTGTTCTGGTATGACGCATGTCTCGGAGTAATAACTGTCGTTGCAAGAAAACGCAGGCCGTTATACAGCTCTTTTGCGATTTTATCATTGTCAACTGCATAGCCAATTGCCTGTCGTAGCTTTACATTTGCCATTTTTGAGTTTGGATCATAAATGTTTTTGTTATTTTTCTGATCCCATTTACCCAATTTAAATGCTGTGTAATTGAAAACAGTTTCCAGTTGTCCCAAAAAGGAGAAATTCTTAGGCTCCTTGTAGTCTGGATACTGCTGTTGTGAAAACAATGCAATATCAAACTTGCCTTCTTCCATCGCGGCGGGTACCAAATCGGGAGCTATTACAGTAAGTGTAACGCCATCCAGTTTCGGCGCACCCAGATAGTAGTCGTCATTTCTTACAAGTTCAACCGACTCCCCGGGAACAATGCTTTTTATTTTGAAAGGGCCAAAGCCAATGGGAGTTTTGCGTGATTTTTCATGAGCCTTCATTTCTTTTACCGGAATTCCTTCATAATAATGCCTTGGAATAGGTGCAATCCAGATGCCTCCTACAAGAATGGAGGGGAAGAAATTCTTAAATTTGATAGTTAACGTCATTTTGTCAGCGGATAATTCCAGACCGGATATTGTTTTGGCCTTACCTGCATGGAACTCTTCTACACCTACGATATTTGTGAATTGTTCATCATAGCGCATTCCTTCATAATCCTTATCACATATTACTTCATATGCATATAATAAATCGTCCAGCGTTACCGGTTGGCCATCATGCCACTTAATACCGTCCTTCAGCTTCAGCGTCATGGTTTTTGCGTTCTGATCGTAGGTATAAGTGGCTGCTCCGTCCTGGTCAAAAACAAAGTTTTCATCAGCACTTAGAATATTCTCTATGAACCATCCATAAATATCAGAATCATACGCATTATCTGAGAAACATGGATTAAAAATTCCTTCAAAAGCAGATGATGATACCACCGCAACCTTTAATACTCCGCCTTTGATGCTGGTTGCATCGTTCGTGCTCTTTATTGGGAACTTTGCCATAACCTCCTGCATAGCAGAGCCGGCGTGTGAACTGGCCTCTTCCTGATTTTTGCCGCAGCCGGTAAAAGTAGTAACCGTCAAAGCCAGCGTCAGTGACAGTGCCAAAAGTCTTTTCATTTTCATAACCTATCTCTCCCTATTAAATAATTTTTTTATGCTACCCTCTGTTTGGCATCAGCCGCTCTTTTAACGGCCTGCCCCACAAAATATATACAAAGCATCATTACTACAATTAGTATTGATGCAGGTAACCATTGCCAGGGTCTGCGCTGCAGATTATCCGGATTCATAGCATAGTTGATCAGTGTTCCAAGGCTTGGCGTATTAAATGGAAGGCCGAAACCCAGAACGGTCAAACCGGTCTCTAGCCCCATATTTCCTGCCAGATTCAGCGTCAGGTTTACAATAATTATCGAGCTTATATTCGGTAATACCTCCCTGAACATTATGACAAAATTCCTGGTTCCCAGTGTCTTAGATGCCTGCACATAGTCCAGACTGCCCTGCTGTAGAGTCTTTGCCCTTGTGAGCCTTGCATCGCTTATCCAGCTGAAAGCCGATACAATCAGTACGAAGGTAATAACATCATACTTCGGTATAATGGATATAATAGCAATAATAATCATCAACCTTGGAAGCATCGAAATAAAATCAATTACTCTCATAATTATGTTATCAGTTCTTCTTCCGAAATAACCGGCAATCAAGCCGACTAGTATTCCTACTATTCCACATAATCCAGTAACACCTATAGCTATCAGGAAGGAATTTCTGGCACCCAGAAACATCTGACCCACCATATCTCTCCCCGAAGCATCAGTCCCAAGTATGTGATTAGCTGAAGGCGGCTTATTGATCATACCCAGCTTTACTTTGGCAGCCTCACCCAAATCAAAAAATGTAGAACCAATGAAAACTGTAGCAAAAATAATTATCAGCAGGATGAAAGAAACCGATGCCAGCTTATCATTAACAAGCTCTATATAAACTGCCCTTCCAAAGGATGGTTTGTTCAGAGGTTTTTTGCTCTTATCCGTCTTTTTACTTCTTTTATTCTTCAAATTTTCCATTAATTATGCTCCTCTCATTATTTTATCCTGATTCTTGGGTCTACGGCCGACATAATAATGTCGGATATTAAAGTACCAAGAACCGTCAGTACGGCGAATAAAATAATCAGGGCATTTACCACCGCATAATCTCTGCGCAGTATGGAGTCGAGGAAAAGGTTTCCCATTCCCGGATAAGAGAAAATCCTCTCAATGAATATGGAGCCGCCAAGTAAGAATGCAATATCATATCCCAGATTTGCAGCAGTAGGAAGAAAGGCATTCCGTAAAATATGCCTTCTGTATATGGTTTTCTCAGGAACACCCTTTGACCGGGCAGTCATAACGAAATCCGATATTTTATAGTCAACAATCTCACTCTTTAAAATTTGAATCATCCCCACCGGATATAACACACCTCCGGTAATTGCAGGCAGCAGCATATGATGAATTCGGCTAAAAAAATACGAAAGGGTTCCTGGCTGAACGCCTACATTTACTGTTCCCCCCATGGGAAACCAATCCAATTTCAGAGAAAAGAAGTAAATATTTATAACGCCCAATACAATGGATGGCATTGCCAGAGCCAGAAACGTGTAAAAGCTGATTGCCTTGTCTACGGGTTTTCCGTTAAACCTGCCCGATATGACACCAAATGATATTCCTATGATATATGTAATTCCCAAGGTCAGCAGAGAAAGCCAAAAAGTGTTAGCCGCACGATTTCCGATCAATTCCGTCACCGGAATCTTATAGCTGGTGCTCTCTCCCAGATCCCCACTTAAAGCATCTGTAACCCATCTGCCGTATTTTACATACCAGGGGTCATAAAAACCCCATTTTTCACGTAGCTCTTCCAGTCTCTCAGGTGACACATTGGGGTCGATTTTACCGGTCAGGGCATCCCCCGGCATAAAACTGGCAAGAATGAACACCAGCAGACTCAGCACGGCAACCTGCGGGATTAATACCAGAAGTCTCCGTAATATAGTTTTCCACATATATTTCCTCTCCTTCTACGGTAAGGCGACAAAGTGGTCGTCTCCAGTTTTTTTCAAATCATAGACCCGCTGGTTTTTATCATAGTACATATGGTATTTACTATCATATTCCTCCGCAATCTGCTCCCTGAACTGCTGAAGCTCATCCCGCCTGTCCGGATTTATGTCGGGAATGGCGGCAAGCAGACGCTTGGTATAAATATGCTGCGGATTTTCGAATATTTTTTCCTTAACGCCCTTTTCGACAATCCTCCCTTTGTTCATTATTATAAGATTCTTGCACATATGCTTTACTACACCCAAGTCATGGCTGATGAAGAGAAATGCAAGATTGAACTGCTCCTGTATATCCTTCATGAAGTTCAGCACCTGCGCCTGTACTGATAAGTCCAGAGCTGACACGGGTTCGTCTGCAATAATCAGCTTGGGCCGCAAAGCAAGCGCACGGGCGATACCGATTCGCTGCCTCTGTCCCCCAGAGAATTCATGGGGATATTTAAACACGGCTTCGGGAGACATACCCACTATTTCCAGCAGTTCTTCAATACGCTTTCTTTCCTCGCCTGCCGTCTGCTTTTCAAAATTCCGGAGAGGCTCTGCAATAATATCCAATATCCTTTTCTTAGGATTCAGGGAAGAGTAAGAATCCTGAAATATCATCTGCACACTTTTCCTGTAGGAGGAGTGATTTTTTCCGACATACCTTGTGATGTCCTTTCCATTGAAAAGGATCTCTCCTGCAGTTATTTCCGCAAGTCCCATGATGGCCTTGCCCGTGGTACTCTTTCCGGAGCCGGACTCACCCACAAGGCCTAATGTCTCACCTTCATCAATCCTGAAGGAAATTCCATCCACCGCTTTGACATAACTCTGGACTCTGCCTAGTATTCCTCCCCTTATGGGATAATGTACTTTTAAATCGTTTACCTCAAGTAATGCCAATCCTACCGCTCTCCTCTCATCGAATAGTTTTTATAGCAGGAGCACAATACAAAATGCCCTTGATCTACCTCGTGATACTTCGGATGTTCTTCATGCTCAGATTTGTCAATCCATGGAACTCTGGGTGCAAATCTGCAGCCTTCCCGCTCCATATTCTTCAGAGAGGGCACCATCCCTTCAATCACAGGTAATCTGTTCCCTTCGGTTGAATCAATACTTGGCACTGAGGCAAGCAAAGAGCGTGTATAAGGATGATGGGGATTTTTGAAAATATCACCAACCGCTCCGGTTTCCACAACCTGACCGGCATACATCACCGCCACCTTATCGGCCATTTCTGCAACAACTCCCAAATCATGCGTAATAAGAATAATACCCGACTTCATTTCCTTTTGAAGCTTCTTTAGCAAATCCAGAATCTGAGCTTGTATGGTGACGTCAAGTGCTGTGGTCGGCTCATCAGCAATTACCAGAGATGGCTTGCAGGCCAGTGCTATGGCAATCATTGCCCTCTGCCTCATTCCACCCGATAATTCGTGAGGAAATTGAGAATAAGTTAATTCAGGAGATACAATGCCTACTCCCTCCAACAATTCAATAGCACGGGTCTTTTTCTGCTTCTTATCCATTTTCATGTGAAAGGTCAACGATTCCTCAATTTGCTCTCCAATTTTCATAAGTGGGTTTAAAGCAGTCAGAGGATCTTGGAAAATCATTCCGATATCCTTTCCCCGGTATCGATTTAACTCGTCCACATTCATATGTAGCAAATCAGTTCCTTTAAAGTATATATTGCCTTCCACCTTCGTATAGGTGCTGTTATGCAGACTGAGAACAGATAGGGCAAGTGCACTTTTACCGCACCCCGATTCACCTACAATTGCAAATACCTCATTCTCTTTTACAGTCAGTGAAACGCCGTCCACTGCGGCATAATACTGCCCGTCAATACGAAATGAAGTAATAAGATTATTAATTCTCAATAATTCCTTCTTTTCCATAACACTCCCCAATCTCTAGATATAGCTGTCTGTGCCTGAGAAGTTCTCAAGAGTCTTAAAATTAAGCATTTCACATATTGTATTTGAAGAATTTCATATCCTAAATAGATGGCCTAATATAAAAAAACACAGACAATTCCAAACATTATGCTTCATTGCATAAGTTTAAAAACATATCCATGTACTTTGTAATGATGATATATAAAGTTGATTGTATAAAGATTTAATATAATTATTTCTTATACTCTATCATATTTTGTGAATTATTACAATTTGTTACAGTAATGTATTAACGCTTCATCTAGTAAATGTAATTATATTCACTTAGTCCCAATTAGAGAATTTTATGTATACTGAATTATAACAAAAAACCTATGCTTTATCAGTCTGCATAGGTTTTAACATATATTTACTGGATGATGAACAATATAAATACTTGATAAATTATCCATTGTATTCAAGAACAATTAAGTAATTAGACGGCTTGATATATTGGGCTATGTAAATATAAATATAAATTTATTAAAAAAAGGTTGACAATTCTTCATATTTCCTTCATAATCTTATTTGTTGCGAAAAACTTAATATCTGGAGGGGTTCCCGAGTGGCCAAAGGGGGCAGACTGTAAATCTGTTGTCAGTGACTTCGATGGTTCGAATCCATCTCCCTCCACCAGAAAAAACCTTTTACATATGCTTTAGCGCTGTGTTAAGGGTTTTGTTTTTTACTTATATTTTTACAATCTCCTAGTATTTACTTTCTTCGAATTTAAGCAAATAACTTTTATGAAAAAAATTATTCTTTCAGAGTAATAGTTCGAAATAAAAACCGGTTTTTCAGGCTTTACTTGATACTATCATACCAAATGAATAATTCTGTAAATTGTGCTATCTGATTTCTATTCTTTTTTTGTATATACAAAATCCTATGACACTCGCTCTATAGCTATTGCTTATATCTCTGACGCTCTATAACTATTACTTATGACACTGGTTCTGTCACTAAAGCTTCTGGCAGACAGGACAGAAGTATATGCTTCCCCCAAGATATGCTTCCCTTTTTATTTTTTCACCGCATACCGAGCAGGGCTTGCCGGAAGTATTTTTACTAAGTTTTGTCTTGTATCCCCCATAACAGCCAAACAGATCTTTTTCAGTATCTCTGCCTCCCTGGAAAGTCATTTCTGCCAATGTATTTTTTACTGAATTAAATAAATTTGATTTATCCTGCTCTGTAAAGGTTTTCACTTTCCTTTTTGGATGAATTGAAGCATTAAATAAAATATCCTGTAAAACACCATTACCAAGCCCCGGTATTCTTTGTTCGGTGGCAAGCAGAGCTTTTCCACTTAAACCGCTGTTTTGAGGATCAGAAACAATACTTTCAAAATAAGCTTGGTCAAACTGCTCTGAAAGCGGTGATATTTTCTCCTGAGCGACAGAATAATACTGGTTGTCAAATTCGCCCTGCCGGAAACAGAACAGTCCACCATACATTTGAATTGACCCACTTAGCGCCGAATAATCATCGAATTCAATAAGGAGCTGATGCTTAAGCGGACGTTTTTCAGTCTCACCATGATATCTGACAGCAACTCCTTCACTGAATAGAATCACAGCATCCTCTGCCTTTATTTCCACCATGCTTCCAACACCTCTTGCTACACCGATTGTTTTTCCGGTTAGCAGCTCGTGATAAAGAACAGGGTCTCCATGATACCAGGCAAACTTGTGGGGACTTTGAGCAGCAGTCACATTAGTAATTTTTTTGCCATGAATGCTTTCCCCTAATTGCCTGGAAATCTCAATTGCTTCAGGTAACTCAATCATATTATCCTCCATAAACCACTTTTGTGACCATAATAAATCATAATATTGCTATAGCCACAAATTCTGGCCTTAAAAAGTTAAAAATTCTAACATTTATCCTTCCATCTTTTAAGTTGTGGAAACATCTCAAGCATAGCTTTTCTTGCAGCTTCTTCATCCGACCATGGATTACCCTTTGATACAAAAGGTATACAGGATTCTATCGTTTCCTGCATAGTTTCTTCTTTTGAAAAGGAACCATTAATAAAACAGTAATGGCAATAATCTTCATTTTTTGTTCCATCAGCGTTTGTTCCGTATAACTCAGCATTTTCCATGGGCATTCCACAACTCTGGCACAATTTCATTTCAATATTATTCATAAAATTACTCTCCTTCTATTATTTTACTATATATTATATATTTTTAATAGGACAACTGTGTGTCATATTTAAGTTCATTTACACTAATTTGCACTAATTCTTTAATCTATTAAGAAAAATAACGTAGCTAATTTTACAAGTTTATTACAACTATTGACAGGACAGGCACCAGTATAATAACATATCTTGGTAAGTAAAAACTAATCTTGGTGAAAGGAGTGTTTATAAAGATGTCATCAATTAAAATTAACGAGGTGCTCGGTAAATAATTGAATATTGGGTCCTGAACAAGTAAGCATTCCATTTTTGCATACTTGTATTAGGTCAAACACTTAAGTAACCGTCATTATTTTTGAAATATTAAAATTGAATATTTTAAACACGATGCCATGGTATCGTGTTTTTTTATTTCACTTTTTTCATTAACTCGAGTACTTTATATGACGATTATTTAAGACATTACTAAAAAAGGAGAGTTATATATGCAGCCTGGAAATAAAGGCAGATTTAAAATGCTTTATTCGTTTATAAAAGGTTTCCGTTGGTTTTACATACTTGCAATCATATTTACTATGCTGGCAATTATATTTAACTATCTGATGCCTCAGATTATTAAAATAATAGTGGATAATATCATTGGAACTGAAGAATTGAAATTGCCCAAGATTCTATTGGACCTTGTAAATAATAACGGTGGTGTATCATTTCTAAGAAGCAACCTCTTTATTTGTGCTTCATTAGCTTTGCTTCTGTCCATCTTGTCCGGTATTTTTACTTTTCTTTTCAGATACTGTATGGCGAAAGCCTCGGAAGGTACAATCAGAAAGATGCGCAACCATCTTTTCGATCATATACAAAAGCTTCCATACAGTTGGCATGTTAAAAATCAGACAGGTGATATAATTCAACGCTGTACCTCCGACGTGGAAACTGTAAAAAACTTTCTTTCCATACAGTTTATTGAGATGGTCAGAACAGTATTTTTGGTTGGGTTCTCCCTCACCCTTATGTTTATGATGAATGTCAAGCTCTCTCTTATAGCTCTGGCGTTTATCCCTGTGGTTGTTGCCTACTCGGGAATATTTTTTAAAAAGATCGCCGACAGGTTTAAGTACGCAGATGAGGCTGAAGGTGCGCTATCCGCCATGGTTCAGGAGAATTTTACCGGAGTGCGCGTTGTTCGTGCCTTCGGACGGCAGGCTTATGAAATAGAGAATTTTGATACAAAAAACGATTACTTTGCAAATTATTGGATCAAATTGGGACTTCTGCTTAGCAAGTACTGGGGTATTGGTGACCTAGTATCCGGACTGCAGGTAATGACTATCATTGTATTGGGTGCCATTGAAGCTACCGGCGGAGTTATTACTCTTGGTGAATTTCTTGTTTTTGTATTCTATAATTCTATGCTTGTATGGCCTGTAAGACAATTTGGTCGAATACTCTCAGAAATGAGTAAGACCAGTGTTTCTCTCAGCCGTATTAAAGAAATAATTTCAGAGGAACAGGAAAAGGATAATCCTGATGCTATTACTCCTGATATGAACAAAGATATTGAATTCAAGAATGTAACCTTTGATTATGAGGGACAGAAACCAGTACTTAAAAACATATCCTTCAAAATCAAGGCAGGAACAACCTTTGGGATTCTTGGTGGAACTGCTTCGGGAAAATCTACAATAATGTACCTGCTTGACAGGCTTTACGAGCTTCCTGAGGGAAAGGGTTCTATTGAAATAGGTGGTGTTGATGTAAGAAAAATTAAGCTGGAACATCTTAGAAGTAATATAGGCTTTGTGCTTCAGGAACCCTTCCTTTTTTCAAAAACAATTCATCAAAACATTGATGCTTTTGCAGGAACAAATAGTATTGAAGAAATCCGACACTTTGCTGAGGTAGCTGCTGTTGATGATGCTATAATGAACTTCTCAAAGGGTTATGACACCATTGTGGGAGAACGTGGCGTTACATTATCTGGAGGACAGAAACAAAGGGTAGCCATAGCGAGAATGCTTATGCAGCGCTCCCCCATTATGATATTCGATGACTCACTATCGGCTGTCGACTCCGAGACCGACGCCAAAATACGCGGTTCGCTGAAAAACAATACTTCCGGTAGTACGGTTATACTTGTTTCACACAGAATTACCACACTTATGAATGCAGATGTAATAATGGTATTGGATGATGGACAGATTTCCGAACTAGGAACACATAAAGAATTACTTGAAAATCAAAACGGAATCTACAGAAGAATTTACGACATCCAAAGCAGTCTGGAAACCGAATTGCTTGACTCGCATCAGAATGTTTCAATTGGAGGTGATAAATAATGTCATACTTTGAAGAAGAGGAATACAAAAAGCCCTTTTCAATTAAGATTTGGGCCAAAATAATTCCTTTTGTAAAGTTGTATAAGAAAGTTTTTATATTAGCTATGTCGTTCCTGGTCATGGTTTCAATAATTGATGTAGTCTATCCGCTATTCCAGCGCTATGCCATCAATAACTTTATCATAACCAAGTCTACAGCAGGAATCGGAAAATTCGCTGCTACGTACGGCGGCCTGCTTTTATTACAGGCATTGTCAGTTGTATTCTTTATAAAAAATGCAATGAAGGTCGAGCTTAATGTTGCAAAAGCTATACGAAGAGCCTTGTTTGTACATCTTCAAAAGCTGTCCTTCTCATATTACAATACTACCCCTGTAGGTTATATGATGGCCAGGGTAATGAGTGATACAGGACGTATTGGTCAGATGGTGTCCTGGGGAATTATTGACATGTTGTGGGCCGTAATTTATGTAATTGGTGTGTTTATTGCAATGCTGATTCTAAATGTAAAGATGGCATTACTGGTTATGTGTATTATCCCTGCAATTGCAATAATAACAATGTATTTTCAGAAAAAAATTCTGAACATCAACAGAAAAATCCGCAAGGTAAATTCCAGGATGACAGGTGCTTTTAATGAAGGTATCACAGGTGCCAGAACCTCCAAGACTCTGGTTATTGAAAACAAGAATCTAAAGGAATTCTCTGAAATAACTGATAGATACTATAATTACACTATTAAATCAACTTTACTTAATGCTGTGTTTATACCAATTGTTCTAACATTTAGCACACTTGCTGTTTGCTTTGTAATAGTCAGCGGCGGTAATCTGGTAATAAAAGACCCATTTTTCTTCGGAACTTTCTCGGCCTTTATTACATATGCCATCAGCATATTTGAGCCTATTCAACAGATTGCCCGCGTATTTGCAGACTTTGTATCAACTCAGGCTAATATCGAAAGAGTTACCGGTCTTCTTGAAACTGAGCCTCAGATAACTGATACACCTGAAGTCATTGAAAAGTATGGAGATAATTTTAACCCTAATAAAGAAAATTGGGAGACTCTTAAGGGTGACATAGAGTTTAAGGATGTTACCTTCAAGTATCCTGACGGGGATGAATACATCCTTGAAAACTTCAATCTTAAAATACCTGCAGGAACTACAGTTGCAATTGTTGGAGAAACAGGTGCAGGTAAAAGTACCCTTGTAAATTTAGCCTGCAGATTTTTCGAGCCTACCAGCGGCAGGGTATTGATCGATGGAAAGGACTACAGGGAACGCTCTCAGTTGTGGCTTCACAACAACATAGGTTATGTTCTTCAGAGTCCTCACCTGTTCTCCGGTACAATACGCGAGAATATCCGGTACGGTAAGTTTGATGCTACTGATGAAGAAATTGAAGCCGCCATAAAAGTAGTTGCGGCAGATGGAATCGTCAAAAATATGGAGAACGGTCTGGATACAAATATCGGTGAAGGCGGCGACAGGCTCTCTACAGGTGAAAAGCAGCTAATATCCTTCGCTCGCGCTATAATTGCTAATCCGCGTATTTTCGTACTGGATGAAGCGACTTCTTCTATTGATACTCAAACAGAGCAACTTATCCAGGAAGCGATAATGCATATATTAAAAGACAGAACCTCCTTCCTGATTGCTCACAGGCTTTCCACCATTAAGAAAGCAGACATTATTCTGGTTGTTAAAAACGGAAAGATTATTGAAAGTGGAACTCACAAGGAGCTCCTAAGGCAAAAAGGCTATTACCACTCTCTCTATCTCAAACAGTTTGAGGAGGAGACCGGAGCAGCAGTGTTGAATAAGAAGTAAATAGTTCTATGACATTTTCTGAAGTTAATTGAGTATTCTTATTAAAAACCCTGGGAAGCCTGTTTTATATATACAGACTTCCCAGGGTTTTTACAACTCAATCTATCTCATACTCCATCAATATCGAATCATAGAAATTACCGTTGATGCAGAAATCTCTTGTTATTTTCCCGTATTTCATAAACTCCAGCTTTTTATATCCCAAAAACAGTTCTTCCTGTTCAACAGTGAATTGTAATTCTCCAGGAGTAAATGTCAGGAAATCAGTCTCAAAACAAGCTTGTTCAGTACAATCCAATACCTGCCGGGCATCTTCTTTTTTAGCTTCTCTGATTGTTAATAGCTCTCCTGTTTTTAATATGATTCTCTTTCATATTTTTACTCCCCGGATTTTATAGTCAAAATATAAAGCTAAATACATAAATTGCCGGCCATTGAGGACTCACTCGAAACTACAGGCTTGCTAAACCTATTATACAGAACCAGTTCCAATGTACTGAAAAGTCCTGATGTTACCCAATAAATTCCTAGTGTTACTGGAGCTTTTATAAAGAATATCAGGCTAAGGCCACCCATGATCAATAGTTGTGGCCAGCGTAAACCATTTTCTTTGGCATTTTTAACAGGTGCATAGGCAGTAATAATATTTGGTAGAAGCTGAATCAATACAGCTATTATTGGGATAATGTGATAGGTATCGGGAAGCTTTAAATTGCTTATCCATGGGACTATTACACTTCCTACCTGAATCGGCATTTCTGAGAAAACCTTATACAAGGTATACATCATCGGTATTTGTAAAATAGTAATCAGACATCCTACCATACCCTTCATGCTTTCGGAAGAAAGCTTTGCTATCTCCTCCTGCTGCTTTTCCTTATCATTAGCATATTTTCGTTTTACTTCCTCAATTTTTCCCGAATATATCTGCTGCATTTATATAAAAGCTGATTGCTGAAATAGTAGAAAAATTTTTTACACACCGGAAGTTCTGAACAAAACTGTATGCAAGCAAAAAAGTTACAAAAAGCATTACCAGCATTTGCACTACCTGTATTATTTCACCCTGCAGCAATTTGTTCACCTCCAGTCAATATATTATTTTACTACTGCCTTGCATTTATATATAATAAGTATACTCTTAGCTATTTGATTCTTACAAAATATGTAGCTATGTACTTAAATTTTTATCTTTTCAGGTAAATATACCACTTCACAGCCGTTGCGAGTGTAAATCGTACTGTTTGGAATAGGTGCAATATGATTGGAATATGGCAGCCCCTCGGCACCATTAAGCAAATCTTTCAGTGTAAGCTTCATCTCATTAATAAAAGCAGTTGGTAATGGTTTCTCAGCATGACCATTACAAATAATATCAAAATCAGGCAGGTATTTATCCAAAGCTTCCAAGGTTACAAGGTATTCCTCAATAGTGCTTGAATAGGGCAGCTGCAACCAGATATGATTGATCAATCCGTCTCCAGAGAAAAGTATCCTGTGTTTTCTGTCCAGAATACCTATACTTCCAGGAGTATGTCCTTTTAAAGAAATTACCTCCAGCTTGTTTTCACCTATATCAATAAAGTCTCCCACTGATAAAAAATCAATCTTTTTAGGTTTTGCGAGTCTCCACAATTCTATTTCTTCACTTGATAGCCCCTCCTCTTCAACATTCTGGTACTGCCTGAATAAAGAGTGCTCTTCATATATAGGAATATCAGCCTGGTTTAAATAGATACCCTCAAAGTGATGTCCTCCAAAGGCGTGATCAATATGTCCATGAGTTAAAAATACATTTATAGGCTTACAAGTTATTTCCTCAACCTTGCTTCGTAAATTAAAATAGCCATAGCCTGTATCTATAACTAAGGCCTTCGTTTTCCCCACAACAACGTATATGTTTGTATCTTTATCTCTAATCAAAAAAACTTCCGGCATAATTTCTATAACATCATAAGTCATGTAAAACACCTCCACTAATGTAAATTATAGCATGTAAATTAACTAATCAACAATAGAACTCACAATAATCTCATAATAATCCTTTCAGCTATCTTACTTATAATAATACTTTATGAAACTATTCCTTTTATTTGCTTATTAAATCTGTATAATAAGGTTATACAATAATTATTTCCTCATGCATCAGCTTTTAGCACACAGGTCAGCAAACAATGTATATGTGTGTATATTGAGGTTAATTGAGTAATGGAGGTTAAATGAAAGTACTTGGAATTGTTGTTGAATACAACCCCTTTCACAACGGACATATTTATCATATTGGAAAGTCAAAGGAAGTAACCGGTTGCGATGCCGTTGTTTGTATAATGAGCGGTAATTTCATTCAAAGGGGCGAACCTGCAATTATCAATAAGTTTGCAAGAGCAGAAATGGCCTTAAATTGTGGAGCCGATCTTGTAATTGAACTTCCTCATCCCTACGCCATGTCAAGCGCAGAGTCCTTTTCCTATGGAGCAGTTAAAATACTGGACGGTATCGGTATTGTGAATAGTATTTCCTTTGGTAGCGAGCATGGCAATATTGATGAACTGAATTTCATAGCCGGAATACTAGCCGAGGAACCTGAAGCATATAAACTCGAACTGAAAAAACAGCTGGAGTTGGGGCATTCCTATCCGATTTGCAGACAAAAGGCTCTCAAGAAGTATTTGCTTGATACTAACCTTATTCAAAGTAAAAGTCCCTGCTGCTTATCAGATATTTCAGAACTTCTTGAAACATCTAATAATGTTTTAGGCATAGAATATCTTAAGGCTTTGCAAAAGCTAAAAAGCTCAATTACACCATACACTATTGAGAGAGTCTCAAACAGCTACAATTCAACAGAACTGACCGGCACAATATCAAGTGCTACAGCGATAAGAAAAAATATAGTTGAATTTCCCGAACTCACTGCACAAACTCTCCCTCCGGCATCAAAAGCTATTATCGAGAGGGAATTTTTCCAGGGCAGGGGTCCAAATAGCCTAAAGAATTATCAGGAAATAATACTTTCATTTGTCAGACGGATGAAACCGGAGCAGCTCAGAGAACTGCCCGATGTTTCCGAGGGCCTGGAATATAGAATTAAATATGCCGGAGAAAATTCTGGAACACTTGAGGAACTGCTCGAAAACATCTGCACGAAAAGGTATACTCAGACCCGTATTCAGAGAATCCTTTTTTCTCTTCTTACCGGTCTGACTAAAAAGGATAACGAACTATTTATGGAATATGAAGGCCCCCAGTATGCCAGGGTTCTGGGCTTCAATAAGACAGGCCGACTGCTTCTTTCTGAAATGAAGAAAATATCCTCAATACCCGTTATAACCAAAACGGCTGACTTTAAAAATTCCTGTAACAAACTTCTGTCCAGGATGCTGGAAATTGAAGCACAAGCAACAGATATGTACGTACTTGGATATAAAAATCCGGCCTATAGAAAGGCCGGACAGGAATTTACACAGAATTTGGTAATACTAAAATAATTTATATACTTACCTTACATGCCTGTTTCTCTTAAAGAATCTTTGGTATATTAGTCCAAATATTAAATTGATTGATACGAAAGGAAGTCCAGCTGCAACAGCAGAAAATCCAATATTTTTATTGCTTGCCAGCATAAGGCCCAAATCATCCTCAAAGGGATTATCGTTAATAAGGTAGGTCCATGTAGATGAAGGCCCTTTTAAATTACTTATACCTAAATCTATTCCATTCTCAGTTAATTTTATTTTTTCAAGAGAAGATATTATTTCGCGCCGTATTTTTTCTCTGAGCTCATTAAATGATTCTATTACATTATGAATATATTCTTCCAAAGGATTTTTACCTCCTACAATGACCAAGTGAATTCCGTCACGAAGGTATGAGACGTGTTCTAAGTATTCTGCCCAGCACTTATCTACTACATATAGTGATAAGTATCTTTCCACATCACTGATATCCTTAATGCAAATCTTTTCTTCAATTGATTTATAAAACTCAGGCATATGAGTCTTTAGTAAATTTAAATTTTGAGTACTGTTAAGAATATGTGCCCTGGATTTAAATATTATTTTCCGCTGCTGTTCTATAATATCTGTATACCTCCAAAGTGTTTTCCTAATTTCATAATTCTGACCTTCAATCGTGCGTTGGACCTGTGCAATCCTACATAAAAGCTTTGAATTATCTATTACATCATTATCAAAATCAACAGCAAACCTTTTTTGAATATCTGTACCAGCATTATTCTTTTTAAATATGTCATCCTCAAGACTTATGAAGAATCTGGAAGACCCAGGATCGCCCTGTCTCCCGGCACGACCGCGAAGCTGGTTATCAATTCGTATACTTTCATGCCTGTTTGTTCCAATAACATACAGACCACCCAAAGCAACTACTTTTTCTCTATCCTGCTCTTCATTTCCGCCTAGCCTGATATCAGTACCTCGGCCGGCCATATTTGTAGAAACGGTCACAGCACCTAGAGTTCCCGCGTTAGCTATAATCAGGGCCTCAAATTCATCATTTTTGGCATTTAAAACCTGACTTTTGATGCCATTATAATTAAGCATTTTAGTTAGCCTCTCCGATTCAGCAATACTGCCTGATCCAATCAAAATTGGCCTGCCAGTTTTATTGACTTCCATTATTTCCTTTATAACTGCCTTGAACTTACTCTCTTTATCCTGGTATATATAATCCGGGTGATCAATTCTGACACAAATTCTGTTTCGAGGTATAATTACTGTTTCAATCCCATAAGAATTCATAAATTCATCTTTGGAGGATAAAGCTGTTCCGGTCATTCCTGAAACTTTGGGATAAAGATTAATAAAATTCTGAATTGAAATAGAACTCATTACTTTCCCTTTAGAGGCTGCATCGATACCCTCCTTCACTTCTACTGCCGTTTGCAGCCTGTCGGGCCAGTGTCTGTTTTCAACAACACGTCCTGTAAATTCATCTACAAGTTCGAGTCTGCCGTCTTTCACAATATAGTCAATATCCTTATGGAGTAATACTTCTGCGTGCAGAGCGCTACTTATATCGGATAACAGGTTAAAATTTCGATTTTCATATAGATTTCCGCATTTAAAAGCTGTTTCAAAAAACTGAATTCCACGTTCAGTCAGGTAAACATTTCTTAGATATTCATCGGTATTGTAATGCAGCCCTTTTTGTAGCTTTTTTATCATTTGAAAAATATCTTTTAATGCATTCACATCTTCAGCAATGCCGGTTGCAATGACAAGCGGTATTTTTGCCTCATCAATCATAATAGAGTCTGCTTCATCAACTATCGCAAAATTAAAAGGGCGGTGCACTATATTGTCGCTTTCACAGCTTAGTGAATCGCGTAAATAATCATATCCGGCTTCTTTTGCTGTTACATAGGTTATATCACAAGCATAAGCACTCTTCCTTTGATCAATATTCATTCCTTCGTTTATATATCCTACACTAACGCCAAGAAGATTATAAACAGGTCCCATCCATGCTGCATCCCTTCTTGCAAGATAATCGTTAAATGTAAGAATATGAACACCTTTGCCCTCCAGAACAGCAAGATATGCAGCAAAAACAGCTGAAAGCGTTTTTCCTTCACCTGTCTGCATTTCAATAATTCGATTATTATATAGATATATACCTGCAATTAATTGACAATCAAAAGGTTTAATACCAAGTACTCTGTAAACCGCCTCGAAGACTAATGCAAACGCATCAACAAGTATCTCCTCATTCGATACGCTTTTACAGACACTTTTTATAAGCTCCTCTGTTTTCAAACTAAATTCTTTATCACTAAAATATCTTAAATCAATATTTTTTATTTTACATAGTATTGTATCGACTATGTTCTGTTTTTTGCGAAATGATTTCTTGCTCTGACTTAATTCTTTTCCTATTTTGCTAAACATAAAAACCTCCATGAGCCGACATAGCGGCCACCAAATAAGTCACACAAATTAAAACCTCCTCAGAATTCTTCAAAATTGGTTTAAAGCCAACAGAAAATAAACTGTCGGTCAGGCAATGACAGTCAGTTTAACCATATTGAAATAATCTTGAAGCTTGAAATTTGATTTTAAGTTGAACATACACATGAACTAAAACTTAAAAAAATCAGAAATTGAGCTGAGGATCCTTAAAAACATGATATAGTACGAGAATTAACATATTAATATAAAACAATATATTCAATGAAATTGTGCAGTTTTTAAGGTAATAGGAAATAATCAAACTGCTTATCAGACTGATAAGTAGAAATAGTTTTGAAAAATAACAAACCTTAAAAGCAGGAGTAATTCTGTTAAATCTTGAATATCCCGACAGAGCTTGGAAAGTATTAAAAACTATCCTGTAAGTGACGGCAAGAACAGAAATATAGAAGTTTATAAACATTTTTTTAAGCGAGCTAATACCGTTGCCAAATTCATATACTCTCCAAATGCTCATATTTTATTAAAATACAACCTTATTTGTATTCTATAATTTCATGCTTATTGTTGTCAATCTTTACTAATTTATTAAATAAAATAAAACGCTAAAGAAATTAATTGAGAAACTTTAGCGTTTATTGTTAAGTTTATTTAAATGAATAAATCTATTTCTGCAAAAGGGGCTGCTCATGAAAGAGCATACCCTTTATAAAAACAGAAAATAAACTATACATTATGACCTAGATCTCCATAATTATTGGAAGTATCATGGGCTTACGTTTTGTCTTTTCGTATATGCGGTCCTTCAAGGCTTCACGAATCGCTGATTTTCTTATGGACCAGTCGCCGTGATTTCTACCGTTACACTTATTAACGGCTTCCTTTGCAATTTCCTTCAGTTGTTCCATAAGATCCTCAGATTCACGGACATAAACAAAGCCTCTTGAAATAATATCGGGTCCCGCTACAACATTACCTGTATCACCTTCAATGGTTATTACCACAACAATCAATCCATCCTGGGACAAGTGCTTTCTGTCCCTCAAAACAACATTTCCGACATCTCCAACTCCCAAGCCGTCTACGAGGACTTTACCTGACGTGACACTTCCATTTATCTTAGCAGAATCACTGGTCAATTCAAGTACCTTACCAATATCAAGTATAAACGTATTTTCCTTATTCATTCCCATTTTTACAGCTAGGTCAGCATGCTGCCTTAAGTGTCTATGTTCGCCGTGTACAGGCATAAAAAACTTTGGTTTCACCAGGCAGTGAATCAGCTTTATCTCCTCCTGACAGGCATGGCCTGAAACATGAGTGTCTGCCAGAGCTTCATATATAACATTGGCACCCTTCTTAAACAATTCATTTATAACTTTAGAAATGAGCTTTTCATTTCCAGGTATGGGTGATGCAGAAATAATTACTGTATCACCTGGAATTATTTCTACCTTTTTGTGCTCAGAGAAGGTTATCCTTGTCAAGGCTGACATAGGCTCACCCTGACTTCCGGTAGTAATTATAACAAGTTTTTCCTGAGGAACCTTATCCATGTTTTCCATATCAACGAGGACACCTTCTGGAACATTCAGGTAACCAAGTTCCATAGCCACATTAACGACATTTACCATGCTCCTGCCTATCACAGTTACTTTTCTTCCAAATTTAACGGCAGCGTTGAAAATCTGCTGTACCCTGTGAACATTTGAAGCAAAGGTAGCCACAAGAATCCTACTTCTGCAGTTCATAAAAATCTCGTTGAAAGTCTCTCCGACAGTGCGTTCGGACATTGTGTAACCTTCATTTTCAACATTTGTACTATCACACATCAAAAGAAGAACACCCTTTTTGCCAAGTTCGGCAAATCTGGCAAGGTCCATTGGCTGGCCTTCAATTGGGGTATAATCAACTTTGAAGTCCCCTGTATGAATAATTGTTCCAACAGGGGTAAATATGGCAAGTGACACAGCATCGGCGATACTGTGTGTTGCTCTAATAAATTCAATTTTAAACATACCCAATTCAACAGTCTGACCAGGCTCAACAGTCTGCAAATGAACTACATCCAATAGGCGATGTTCCTCAAGCTTGTATTTTACAAGACCCAAAGTTAATTTTGTTCCGTATATAGGTACATTCAGATCTCTTAGTACATAAGGCAGAGCTCCGATATGATCTTCGTGTCCATGAGTAAGTATAATTGCTCTCACTTTATCCTTGTTTTTAACCAAATAACTAACATCCGGAATAACAAGATCTATGCCAAGCATTTCATCCTCCGGAAATGATAATCCGCAATCCACAACTACAATATCATCCCCGTATTCAAACGCAGTAATATTCTTACCTATTTCCTGTAAACCGCCAAGCGGTATTACCTTTAATTTCTTTTTTGTTTTTGACACAATTAATCCTCCAATTTTAGTGTATAAGTTTTTCTCTTTTTATGGTGTCACTTATTCTCAGCTGTTATATTGTGAAATAACATACCTGTACTCATCCATTATAGTTTCGGTAATATTATCCCAGTTATAAAGCCTATGTACTTTCTGTAATGCAGTATTTTTAATTCTTTCCGATAAGCCTTTGTTCTTTAACAACTCTAAAATACTATCCGCTAAGGAATTGGAATTCCCACTGTAAAACTTCATTCCATCCTCCCGGTGGTTTACTATTTCACCTAAGCCTCCCACATCAGATACAACTACAGGAATGCCCGCTACCATTCCTTCAAGTGCAACTATTCCGAAAGGCTCATACGTGCTAGGAAAAACAGCTATATCAGAACATTTATAAAGCTTCAGCAAAACCTCCTCACTTACATAACCCGTGAAATATACCCTGTTGGTAATATTTAGTCTCTGGCTTAGTTCGATTAAATTATTTAAACACGGTCCTTTGCCCGCAATTACAAACTTTACGTCATTATAGTTGTCTAATATCTTTGGTATGGCATTTAATAAAACATGAACTCCCTTTTCATTCACTAGTCTTCCCACAAAGAAAACAATTTTTTCATTGATGGCAGCATAATTTTGTCTGAAAACATAGTCTGTGGCTATATTATCAAACTTTTTCAAATCTACACCGTTATTTAAAACCTTTATTTTGTTGATATCTGAATTAAAGATTGAAATCAACTCATTCCACATATAGTTACTATTTACAATTATCCGGTCAGATTCATTTATTAGCCATTTCTCTACGTTATTTATAGTTCTCTGCAAGTCATTATGTATTCCGCAATTTCTCCCATACTCGGTTGCATGAATAGTCGTTATAAGCGGCAGGGAGAAAGATTTCCTCATGACTCTGGCAGCGTAAGCAATAAGCCAGTCATGCCCATGTATTATATCAAATCCAGATTTTTTTACAAGTCCAACCGCATATTCAAGCATGGCAAAATTGAGCTGCATAACCCATTCGACAAAATTATTTGAGGCATTGTTATATACATGCACTCTGTGGACATTTACATATTTGTCCTGTTCAAATTCTTTGGTACCTGGTTCCCAACAGGTTAAAACGTGAACTTCATTTCCACTTTCGCCTAAGTTATGTGCCAAATCATAAACTACTCGAGAAATACCTCCTATTATTCTGGGAGGATATTCCCAGGACAAAATCAAAATTTTCATAAATAATTCCTCTAATTCAAAAAACAAATGCAAAAAATAATACACAAACAATCTGTGAAAATATAAACTACGGAATATAACATCTATTATACATAATATTACAATTGCCTTTATTATTCTATCATACAGATAAGTCTTTTTCAAAAAACATTTATTTTTAATTTACAATGAATAATATAAATTTACCAATAATTTAATAGTTGAAACTATAATTATAAATATATAATATTATTGCCCGTAAGCTCAATTTATGTATTGACACATATTCTATTTGAATTTATAATAATACTACTATTATTGACGAACTCTTTTGTTTACCCGGACGATTAAACGAAAAAGAAATGTAAAAGCAGATGTGAGAGCATCTGCTTTTACATTAATCAAAACACATCTGTATTTTGATAATGCTGTTACTTTTGCTGTTTTACTTCTGCTGTATTATTTACTGTCTGCTGTTAATTCTTTTGGTGCTTTTTTCAGCTATTTCCAGGCCAGTATATTCAGGAAAATAAAAGAATAAAAAAAGTATTTCAATTCTTGAAATTGAAATACTTTTGGCTGCGGGTTAAGGATTTGAACCCTAACAAACTGAGCCAGAGTCAGTCGTGCTGCCGTTACACAAACCCGCAACGCTCTCGAACAAAAAGTATTTTAGCACAGGTTCAGTAATTATGTCAATACATTTTAGAAATTATATTTTTAATTTTCACAATTATATTTTTATTTATTAATAATAGTTTTATACTATCTAAACTCAACTCTTTTGTTGCACTCAAATTTCAAGCAACTCACCGGTTGAGAACAAGTAAATATATCGGTCTTTTACCTTCATGCCTGTAAGCTTCTCCAAAGCTCTGGAATAATAGGATAACTGGATTTCATATCTATCTTTTATCTTTTCAGTATTTCCAGGTTCAACATAATCTGTCTTATAATCAATAAGAACAAGCTCCCCATCTTCCTCAAAGTAACAGTCGATTACCCCCTGCAGCAATATTGTGTCGTCAGAGTTTATCTGTTCTTCCTGCCCATCATACAATTCAGCATATGACAGCTCCAGATTAAAAGGTATTTCTTTATAAACCTTTTCGGCAGCTGTTATTCTCTTGAATATATCAGTATCCATCAATTCGGTAATTTTCCTGATACTAACGCTAGCTGCCTGTTGTTGGGTAATTAAATGTCTTTTAACCATATCTTCAAGCTGCTTCATAATATTCCTGTCTTTAAAGTTTAAATGCTGCATTACAAAATGAAGGACTGTACCTTTTTCAGCCGCCGATAAGCCCTTTTTTTCCTGGAGAAATGCCGGTTTTCGTATTCCAGTATACTTTAAGACAGCTCTATCCTCACCCTCATCGTTTAAATTAAAGAATCGTTTTATCTCAGTAACAGAGAATTTTGAAGGTACTTCTGTCAATTTAATATATGGATACTTCCAGGAAAGACGCCTGGTTATCTCGGTAACAGTTCTTTTGTCACAGTTATTACTGTTTTCAAGCCACTCCCTTAAATTGAAACCGTCTATTTCCTCCTCTCCCTCTCCTTCAAGCTTTGGTGTACCTGTTTTGGGTATACCTGTTATAAAGTCATTCTTCCGAATATGCACCGTCCATAAGGACTCCTTTCCTATCTCAGGCATATCAACATCTGCACCAGTCCCTCCGGCCAAACGGAGGTTAAGTGCGTTTTCATGCCTCATGACAGCCGGACATATCCAGTCCAGATAATTCTGAGCCTTTGCCATTTCGTGGGCGGGTAATTTCTGCTGTATATTACCGGCTACAGGAAGCCATTTAGCAGCAGCTTTTTCAATACTGTTGACAGACCCTGTAAGGATTAACTTTTCCCTTGCTCGGGTAAGGGCAACATAAAGAATACGCATTTCTTCGGATAGAGTTTCAAATCTGACCTTCTGGGCTATAGCAAGCTTTGGTACCGATGGATACTTGATTCTTCTTCTGTGGTCCACGAAATCAGGACCGAATCCCAGCTCCTGATGAAGTAAAATACTTTTATACATATCCTGAAAATTGAATTTCTTTCCGCAGCCGCTAACAAAAACAACCGGGAACTCAAGTCCCTTGCTCTTATGTATGCTCATCATTCTTACAACATTATCGTTTTCACCCAGTACTTTAGCACTACCCATATCACCCTTGCTGGTTTTCAGCTTGTCAATAAAGTTTATAAAGTTAAATAACCCCTTATAACTGGTTTTTTCATATTGAAGAGCACGCTCGAACAATATTCTAAGGTTAGCCTGCTTTCTCTCACCATCTCTCATGGCTCCTACAATGCTGAAATATCCTGTCTCGTTGTATAACTGCCATATTAGCTTGTGAGTGGACATGTACATTGACATGGCTCTCCATTTTTCAAGTCGTTCAAGAAATTCTACTGCCTTACGGGAAGCCTCCGAAGGGCTTTCCGCCAACAGCATTAATGCGTCAAAAAGAGGCGCTTTACGGTCTGATAATCGAAGTTCAGCCAAATCTTCGGTGGTGAAATTTGCAATCTGTGATCTCAGAACTGAAAGGAGCGGTATATCTTGATACGGATTATCAATAATTTGGAGCAGAGACAGCATCACCTGAATCTCAGGGGTCTTAAAGAAACCGCTCCCTGTATCAGCAAATACTGGTATCCCAAAACGTGAAAGCTCCTCACAAAATACCTCTGTCCAGTTTTTTGTAGTTCTTAACAAAATTACTATATCTTTATACTGTACTGCTCTATATCGGTTTAATAGCCTGTCATAAACACTGAAACTCCTACCTTCCTTATCCGGCTGCATAAGAGCATTGATTCTGGCTGCAACTATACGGGCCTCTTTCTGAATATTATCCAGTATTTCTTCCTCTTCTATATCTCCAGCTTGCTCCTCCTCATCCTCCAAATAATCTTCATGGCTTTGAACTGATGAGGTTTCTACAAGGTGAAGTTCAACATCACCGCCAACTACGAGGTTTTTTTCAAGATTATCAGGGAATATTGCTGCCGGATTAAGTCTTTCCTTTGCATCATAATCCAGTTCTCCTACACTCTCTGACATTATTTGTTCAAATATGAAATTTACGGCGTCAACTACTTCTTCTCTGCTTCTGAAGTTTTTAAACAACAGTATTTTTCGGTACAGTCCATCTGATAAACTTGAATAGCTGTTATACTTATTCATAAACAACTCAGGTTTAGCCTGTCTGAACCGGTAGATGCTCTGCTTTACATCACCAACCATGAAAACGTTGGGATTACCCCTGTCTTCTCTGGATATCATGTTAATGATTATTTCCTGAACCATATTACTATCCTGGTATTCGTCCACAAGAATTTCAGAGAACTTGTCCTTATACGCTGCTGCCACCGGAGATGGAGCCGGCGTTCCGTTCTCATCGACCTCGGACAGTATTTTAAGACAAAAGTGTTCAAGATCATTGAAATCTACTGCGGCCTTCATTCTCTTCCTGCTCGAGTACCTCTTATCGAACTCTACTACAAGACCCGACAAACACTCCAGTAAGGGATACATTTGTTTAAGGTCTGAAATAATTTCCTCCGATTTCTGAAAGAACACCTCATCCTTTAGTCCTTTAATATACGCTTTAACTTCATCTCGAGTTTTTTTGACCTGCTCCTGTAATTGTTTATCGGCTTCCTTGCTACAGCTGGGCAATCTTCCGAATTCGTAATTTGAAAGATAATTATATATATCATCCCAGTTTACATAACCATATTTCCTCTGTGAGTCCAAGTGTTCTTCCTCGGAAAATCCTGCATTAATAAGTTCCAGCAAGCCAGTCAGCCTGTCAGAATCCTCATAAAACACAGAAAGGTATTTCTCCAGACCAACTGCATGCTTTAGTCTGCTGCAGGCTGCCTCGAGCATGGATTTAAATCCCTCAAGACGAAGTCCTGCTGTCTTTATTATTACCCTTGCCCATTCAGTACTGCCAAAATCCGCTGTAATGCCGGGATTAAAATACTGGGTCTGCTGAAGCAACCATTGTTCAGGCCAAGGATAACTCTGTATATAACTGTATATATTCAAAACCATTTCCTGAAGCTTCTCATCATCGCGGTTTGTTCCATAAGCTTCAAGCAAATCAAAAAAAGTCTGATTATTTTCCTCCTCATATAACTCCTCAAAGAGCTCATTCAGAGTTTCAAGCTTCATAAGAGAGGCTTCGGTTTCATCAAGAATCCTGAAATTCGGGTCAATATCAATACTCTGAAAATTATTTCTTATAACCTCAAGACAAAAAGAATGTATCGTCGTAATAGAAGCTTTGTTTAATAATGCCAGTTGCCTGTGAATATTCCTGGAGGCCTTCTTTTCGTCTATTGCTTTTGATATTGCAGTACCAATTCTCTCACGCATTTCAGTTGCAGCAGCATTTGTAAAGGTCACCACAAGCAGAGAATCGATATCAATAGGATTTTTATCATCTATAATTTTCTGTATAATTCTTTCGACAAGCACTGCAGTCTTTCCGGCTCCAGCAGCCGCTGCTACCAGCAAATTGCAGTCCTTTTCCCATATGGCAGCCTGCTGCTCTTTTGTCCAATTTGTATCAGCCATAATTCCATAGCCTTTCCGGCTCAAATATTGTACTCTGTAACGTCTTTATTTTGAGCCTAATAAGGGATTAGCCTTTATTTTTTGTTAACCAATATGAGTATCCCTCTATGTATCGGGATAGCTTTGTTCCAAGTTATCAAACATAAGCTTCCAGACCTCATCATTTTCCCTGTCATGAAGGAGCTTGAAGCTGTTTTCATTTTGTGTCAGATCAAACTGACAGATTGAGGAGTAGCTGCAATACTGACAGGAGGTTATTTTTTTCTTCTTATAGGGTTTTATGGGCACATTACCCTTCATAATTTCAGTACACAAATCTTTGAGCAGTTTCTTAACAAAGCCCCTTAAAATTGTGAACTGTTCCAGGGTAGCTACAGAGGACTTTCCAAGCGTATCCCCCTTATTAATCCGGGCAGGGATAATCATTGAACTGCCTTCAATTTCATTGTCCATATGCTTGATCAGCTGAACATCTGCCAACAGCAGGCCCTTCATTTTCAGTTTTTTCATAATTGCAGCTTCCACTTCTTCAGGGGTAATAGCTCCTGAGCCCCTTACTATGGGGTCGTCCAATTTGAAATACAGCATACCGCCCGGATACACGCTGTCTTCGGTTTCCCTGTCTGAATTCTCCCATAGAGCATCCATATAGGTTATAAGCTGCATCTGCAGACCATAGTAAACATCACTAAGTCTGAAATCCTTCTGACCTGATTTATAGTCAATAATTCTTAAATAAGTTCCTTCGTTAGTTTTAAGGGCATCCACCCTGTCTATCCGACCAACGAGGGTTATTTTTTCTCCTGAATCCAATTCTATGGTTATGGGAGGGAACTTACCTCCTTCTCTAAAATCAACCTCATAGCCTATGGGTTCAAAGCTGCTCCTTCTTATATGCTCTGCGATAAGCCATACCGCTCTGGTAACAACTCTTTTGAGCCGTACAGTCAAGGCTCTGAACCTCTTTGAACCTCCCAATATGGTATTTCTCATACTATGAAGCTGGCTGTCTACTATTTGGGATACCTGCTCGGCACACCACTCCTTTGTAAACGCCCGCCAGGAAATCTCCTGCTCCTCCACCATTTTTGAAAATCTCTCTATGACCGAATGCATAAAGGTACCCACATCAGGCGGACTCAGCTGGTATATTCTGCGCTCCCTTGCACCGAGGCCGTATTGTACGTAATAGGCAAAGGGACAGGAGGTATACTTCTCCAGCCGTGATACGCTGGAATAGGCATTGCTGCCATATAGCAGACGTACCTTCTCCTTGCTTACCGGGAGCGCAATATTCTTGTATTTAAAGGCATTTCCCATTAATTCGCACTTTAGCTTCCACTCGAGCTGAGCTGAATACCACTCATATACAGCCTGCCAAAGCGGACTTATTTCAACACCGTTATTTTTATCCCTGAGAGCCAGTACAAGCTGATTGAACACCGGCTGAGGTGATGTTACAAGGTCAACATATTCCTCTGAATTTGCTGGCTTAATAAGATTACTTTTCCAGCTCACCTTTGGGAACAGCTTTTTTATCCTGGATATAATAATTGAAGGCCTCATGGTTTTTCCTTCATGATCGGCGATGGGCCAGCTCACCCTCAAATAATTTTTAGGTGTTGTCAAAGCTCTGTAAATAAGGTTTTGCTCATCAAACACCTGTGTTTTTGTATCACTGGCCAGCTCGATACCCTTGCTGTTGAGCACAAGTCTGTCTGCATCCGATAGGATTCCTTCGTTCATTCCTGCTGACGGAAATATTCCGTCATTTGTACCCAGGATATATAAAGCTTTTATCTCATGACTCTTAGAATGCTCAACACTGCCTACTAGGACTTGATCAAGAGAAACTGGTATCGAGGAAATTTTATACTCTGCCAAACCTATTTTAAGAATATTGGTAAATCGCTCAATTCCGATTGTGTCCTCCCCAAGTACTTCTACAACCTGATCAAAAACATCCATAAGAGTATTCCAGACTTGTTCATATTCAGATGCGAGTCTGAGCTTTCCCGTTTGATTAAAGAACTCTATGTACTGCTCTATCTTTCGTTCTACACCCAGTTCTATCAGGTAATCATACAGACACACGCAATAGTCAGCTGCTTTTCTTCTTCCTCTGGTTTTTTCCCTGAAACGTAGGAGAGGCTCACAAATCAATTTTCGGGTTTCATTTATTTCAAAAAGCAGCTGTTCTGTTTCATTGTCAAGCCTATCCTCAGGCAACAGCTCAGGCGTCATGGTCCAATCTGTATTTTGAGTCCATTTTGTTCCCTTGATCCCACAGGCCAGGACATAGTTCTCAATTTTATCTATTAAATTTTTATCGAAATCCAGCAGACCGGATTTTAGATATCTGAAAACTGACTCATAGGACCAATTATCAATAAAAATTTCAAGCATCGACAAAACAAGTCTGATAAGCGGATGATTTGAAATTTCAGCCTTTGAGTCGATAAAGCAAGGAATTTCATACTCTTCAAATATAGCTTCCATGAGCTCCTGATAGCCAGCAAGATTTCTTGTTACTACAGCTATATCCTTATACCTGAGACCGTTATCTCTGCACTGTCTGATAATATCTCTGGCACATTCTTCTATTTCGGTGTATATATTGATCGCTTCAAAAAGTTCTATATCCTGTGTGGGTTTTTGAAAAGCTCTGTAAGGATACGCAAAATAATTTTCCTCAAGACCGGCAAGCTCCTCACTGTCCTTGAATCTGGGAGAAACATTTTCACAGCATTGTACAGGAGGAAGTACATTCACAAGATTAGCTCCTGCAATATTAATAAATTTCCTGTAAGCTTTTTTTGCAGAATAGAATACGTCGGATAAATCTGAATTCTCATCCTCTAGAACATCGGTACAAATTGTAATATAGACCATACTTGCCTTACCCATCAGTTTTGATATTACCTCAAACTCCTGTGGAGTAAAGCCAGAAAAGCCATCTATCCAAATTTCTGCGTCATCGTACATATTTGTACAGTCAAGTTTCATTGATAAAAGCGTTAGTTCGTCGTCTGCATCTCTGTAACGAGCTGACAATAATTCTTCAAATTTTGAATATATAAGCTTAATTTCTGATATTTTTTTATGAAGATAAGAATTTACTTCAAAACTTTTGAGAATATTTTCCAAGTCACAGGGATGAATATTATACCTTTTCAGTTCTGTTATAAGACCTGATATAGTATTGACAAATCCCTTACAACCTGCCGTCTTGTGAAAAATGGCAAAATCATCCTTCATTTTATCCAGTATATTAAAAAGAAGCATGCACTTTCCTGCGGGGTGAATATGCGGATATGTTATTCCACCTACTTCGTTAAGTACACGATAAGCCATTCTCCGGAAACTTAAAACTTCAGTCTTGAGAATACCACCCGTTTCCAAAACCTTTATCAGATCATACTCAGCCTGATAGGTGTATTGCTCCGGAACAAGCAATACCAGGCTTTTTGAGTTATCCTCCGCTATTTTTGATTTTATTTGATTCAAGCAATGAAAGGATTTTCCGGAGCCTGCTCGTCCATATATAAATTGTAGGCTCATAGCTTAAGTACTCCTTTTATTTTTTTTCGAATATTCGCCTGCATATATTTTTTAAGTTTTAACTAGGTTATTAACCAGTGACTTTAAGAGTCTTGTCTGTTTTTTCTATTATAAATGCTGCAATAATGTAAAATAATATTGCAGTTATAAGTGATGAAACAAAGCCTGCAACAGGATTCAATTCTGAGGTGAAGAATATTGTATTTGTAGGCAGAACGCTATCGGGATAACTGACAATTATAAAACAGAACAGATTATTAACCGCATGAACACCTAAAGCAGCCTCAAGAGAATTTGTTTTAATTGTTATCATAGCCAGCATCATCCCAAATACAAAATAGTTCAAAACCATACAAATAGTACTGAACACACCAATCTTATTGGCAGCATAAATCTCAGGATTTGCAAGATGCGGAAGTGTAAAAAGTACGCCGGAAATAACCGAAAGGACAAGTCCGTTCTTTATTTTAAGTCCGAAGCTCTGTATTACATAACCCCTAAATACAATTTCCTCAGCAGTAGTCTGAATTGGAGTCATAATCAAAATCAAAGGTAGCATGACCCAGAATTTACTTGGCTCAAAAGATACCGAGTAAGTTTCAGAATTTATTATGTAATCAACTCCTGTACCAATAAATAGTAATATTCCAAACACACCAAAGCCAATCCAGAAATTTGACCAGTTTATTTTTCCGCTATGATTCAAAACTGTTCCCAAAGGTCTGTTGTGTATAAATTTAATCGCAATAATAGCACCAGCAAGCATGCAAAAAATAGACAAATTTGAAAAAACAAAATTTGGTATCGGGTCAACATATCTATCAATAAACCCCATCGGATCAGTCTGCATAATAGGATCAAAAAGAGTATCGGGATTTGTAACCATAATATATATAATCGGAATTGAGGCTACTATGCCACCGATTATAAAATAAAAATATAGTATAACCGCCGCTGACGAAACAAACCTTGATGTCTTTATACTGCCGAGCTTAGCAATTTCCTGATATTTAGTTATCAATAATTTAACCCTCCTAAAATGAATCTTTTAACCTGTTAATTATAACATTTTATAACAGTCTTTTAAATGTTTTTAATTGGTTAACCCCATTTAACATTTACCACATTATTACAAAATTTAATTTATTATTCAATAATTTTTGGGTATATTAATTATAGAATAAATCATAAAATAATGAGAAAATTTGATTTGACCAAAGTAGATTCAACTATTGGAGGTAATATATGTACGACATAATAATCATTGGAGGTGGACCGGCGGGCTATTCTGCAGCCCTTTACAGTTCAAGAGCCAAGTTTGACACACTTGTAATAGAAAGGATGTTCACAGGGGGGCAAATGGCCACAACAGATGTTATGGAAAATTATCCAGGTTTTGAAGAACCTATTGGTGGCTCTGACCTGGCCCTGAGAATGGAAAAGCAGGCAAGAAAATTCGGTACTGTTGTGCTTAATGATGAAGTAATTGAACTTGATCTGGATTCAAAGATTAAGGTTGTCAAAACACATAAAAACACATATGAGTGTAAAGCACTTATATTATGTATGGGTGCATACCCGAAAATGCTTGGTCTTGACAAGGAGGAAGCTTTCAGAGGAGCTGGTGTCTCATATTGTGCCGTGTGTGACGGAGCCTTTTACAAAAATAAAACTGTTGCCGTGGTTGGTGGAGGTGACACTGCTGTAGAAGATGCCTTGTATCTGGCAAGATTTTGTCCCAAAATCTATCTTATTCACAGAAGAGACAGCTTGAGGGCTACGAAAATTATGCAGGACGAATTATTTTGTAATAGAAAAATTGAATTGGTATGGGATTCAGTTGTCGAAGAAATTATTGGTCAGCATGGAGTTGAGGGATTAAAAGTAAAAAATCTGAAAACAAACGTAAGCTCTCAAATAGATGTTGATGGGCTATTTATAGCAATTGGCTTAAATCCTAACATCTCCTTAATTAATGGAAAAGTACAGCAAAGCAAGGAAGGGTATATTATTACTGATGAAAGAATGCAAACAAACATTCCGGGTGTTTTTGCCGCAGGAGATATCCGTCAAAAGTTTTTAAGACAGGTTATTACTGCAGCTTCTGACGGAGCAACAGCCTCCTACTCAGCAGAACTATACATTACTGAGACCAAATGGTGAAACCTTCCGCGTTTTTTTTAACTTCTTTCGGGAATTATAATCATGAATTCTTAAAAGAAAGGGTGATTATATGAAAGTAAGAGACGTAATGACCAAAAACGTTGCTTATGTTAATCCCGCAGCAAATGTTGCTGAGACAGCACAGCTCATGCAGCAGCATAACGTAGGATCTATCCCTGTTTGTGATCAGAGCGGTGTTGTAGGTATTATTACCGATAGAGATATTGTTGTAAGAACTGTTGCAACCGGTAAAAATCCTCAGCAGACTCCAGTAACCGAAGTTATGACTACAGGTGTAGCATGTGTCTCTCCTGATATGGATATGCACGATGTTGCCCAAAAAATGGCTACAAGTCAGATTCGAAGAGTTCCTGTTATTGAAAACAATAACCTCGTTGGAATTGTAGCCCTAGGTGATGTGGCTGTTGATGCCAAATATTATACTCAAGTTGCTGATACACTTCAGAATATTTCGACACCCTCAATACCACAGTAGTCTATCTTTTAAGACAATGTACTAATACGAGGCCGACATTTTTGCCGGCCTCTTTTATTTTTTATAATATGCTTGGGCTTACTATTTCTATCTCAGCACCAATGTTTTTGTAGTCAACAGCATGAGTAACATTCAACTTCATACCAGAACCATCAAGTTCCATAGCAGCATTGATTTTAGTCACCTGTTTGATAATATGACCGTTACTGTTAACATAAACATCAGTCTTCATGTTAAAGCCCTTGTTATAAATGTCCTCCATAGTCATGCTTTCACCAAGGAGGTCTGAAGGTATTAAAGCCTTCAATATTTCTTTGTCGGCTTTAACTTCATATTTGTTAACCTCTTCACCATTTATTAAAGCCTTTCCTGCAAAGTATATTTCCCTCTTTTCATAGGAATCAAGTATTTTTTGTGTTTCCGCTTTATCAGCTTCATAATCAAAATACATTATACCCTGTTCAAGAGCTTCTTCCTCAGTAACGGTACTCCATATTCCGGTTTTCAGGTTTTTCGTATATATTTGTTGACCGATCTTAATAACATTATATTGATTGGAAACTTCTCCATATAGAGGATCAAATGTAGTAACTTTTGTATTCGAGGTTGATTTAGAACCGTTATTTGCACCTTCCATAATATAGCTTAGGCCCATCAGTTCTTCAAAGTTTGATGTCTCAGCCATGGACATTTCCAAACTTGACTTGTATTCTCTCTTATAATCAAGTAGCTTCTCATATGCGTTATAAAGTGCAGGATTATTTACCGAGGATGCATCTTTGATTACAATGAGATTTGTTTTTTCGTTCAGTTGTATAGTCATACTCATGGCAGAAGTAACCGCTTTTGCTGGTACTAAAACGGCTTCGCCAGATACCTTTGGCGCTGCTGCTAGAGTAATGGCGTTGACTGCAGCGCCGGATTCTGCAAATGGATTCCCAGTGCCGGTATAATTAACATATGCAGTTTTATTATTAATACCTAAATGTATGTTTTTATCTCCTTCAGAGTTCTTAACAACAACTCTGCTCTTAGCCTCATCTACAGTTACACTTAGTCCCATATTCACAAAAGCTTCGACTGGTATGAGAAATTCTCCGTTTTCAAGTACAGAAGCTTCGGTTAACTTTATAACATCCCCGTTAAATGATATCAACGGCTTTCTTAGACTATCGGCAGCCTGATTGATTCTTTCACTGTTATTAATAAAGTTATGTAGAATAACTGCTATCTGTTCTTTTGTGGCCTTTCCTGCCGGAGAAAAAGTATTTGAACCGGTTCCGCTCATTATTCCATTTGAAACTGCGAATTGGATAGAAGGTTTCGCCCATTCCGACATATTCTCTTCATCAATGAATTTTGTTAATGCATTCAGGCCCTGCTCTGCAAGAACCGCTTCTTTTGATACAGACAGGTAGTTCATAATCATTGAAGTCACCTGTTCTCTGGTACTCAGGGAATTGACTCCGAACTTCCCATTCCCTATACCGCTTATGATACCTGTCCGGCTGGCAGCCTCAACATAAGCGTAGGCCCAGTGTTTTGCCGAAACGTCACTAAAGGTAGGAGTTTCAGGTAAATTAGTTATATCAATATTTAACGCTTTTACTATTATAGTTACCAATTCTACCCTGCTGATTTTTTTACCAGGGTTAAAATAACCGTATTGGTCTCCACTGATTACTTTATTGTTTACCATCCACTGTACAGCTTTTTTTGCATAAGCTGAAGCTTTAGAAAGGTCCTTTATGGCCTCAGCCTGCACTGGTAAAGTACCTGCCATTATTCCGGCAGATAGAACAGTAACCGTAATTAATTTTATCACTTTGCCCACCAACTTTGTACGCATTTGTCACCTCTTAATATTATTGATTTACAATACACTTCACATATTATCAAGATTATTAATGCTGTACTAGCTGTAATTGTTACCATAATGCAGTATTATTTATTCATCCCGGTATACGTCAACACCGCATCTCTCAGGAACTCCGCAGCCCCCTCCTGAATTTTGTCATAGTATGCCTTAAAACGTTCATCATCAACATACATCTGAGCCACTCCTACATGAGCTTCCTTGCTGTAGCTGCCCCAAGAACAAGAAAGCCATTGGCGGTGCAGATCAGCTGCTTTCTGTCCAAGGCTTCCAGCAGGATCGCCTGTTTCCATAGCCGCCTTCAATGTTTCATTTACTTCCTGACCTAGCTTTTCAAATTGCTGATACTGCTCATCTGTCATGTTCAGTAGTTTATTGTTGGATTCATTTACTGCTTTATCACCATACTTTTCTCTAATTTCCCTGCCGTATTTATCCTCATTTTCATCAACCAGTTTTTGTTTAAAGCCTTCAAATTTCTCTTTATCAGTCATTTTCAGTCTCCCTTCAGCTGCCTCCAAGGTTTTTTCAATATTGGACAGCAATATATCTATTTGATTTTTTTTTGCCAGAAGCTTTATCCGATGATCTTTCAGGGCTTTGCAGCTACTATAGTCCGGTTGGGATATTATTTCTTTTATATCCTCGAGACTAACCTCTAATTCTCTGTAGAAGAGAATTTGCTGTAATCTGTCAACTTCATTCTGGCCATAGATTCTGTATCCTGATGAATTTATTCTTGCCGGCTTTAAAATACCTATTTCATCATAATACCTTAGAGTTCTGGTGCTAACATCAGCAAGGGCCGCAAGTTTTTTTACCGTATATTCCATATTCAGGCTAATGTCGGCTGTGAAACCATTAGATATTCATTCCGCATAAGCCTCTTCACCTCCTCCTGGCTATTGCTTATACTAAATTGCACATATGGCCATTTGACTGATATAAGCTATAATTAAAATATACACCTTAACGCAGCGTTAATGTCAATACTTTTTTGGTTCTCTCTTGTAAAATGAAAATAATTATATACATATATTAAATACTTTAGCACTAACCTTCACTTTTACCTATAAATGTACATAAACTAAATAAGTAAATAATTTTAAGAGGTTTTTATGAGTTATACAAACCCACTCGGTCACCCACAAGGTATATCCCACAAAGTCACCAATTTACTTCGGCAGGTAATGATTGCTGAACTGGTTGCTATCAACGGTTATCAAAATCATATACTCACCTCCAACATAACCGTAATTAATGAAGCCTGGTATCATATAATGCTTGATGAAAAAAGCCATTATATGATTGCACTTAACCTCCTACGGAAATACGATCCGGTAGAATACAAATACTTTATGACTCCTCATGAATTAAATTTAGGAACTGACTCTATGCAAAATGTACCTTATGTGCAAAATACACCAAGTAGCAAAAGTGTAACAAATGCTCAAAACGCGTCAAATATTCAAAATATATCAACCACTAAAAATGTATCAAATACTTCAAATGCATCTAACATTTTAAATTCCCCAAATGTCCATTCCGGTCAAGGCAAACACTCTTCTGGCAAAAAATCACTTGCCCTCTCTTCACAGGCAGAGAGAACCACTATATACGATAAGCCATTAATTCTTAATAATGTCAGAGAGGATATCAAGGGAGAATTGGAGGCTATAATTCTTTATGAAGATGAAATTGCAGAAATTCAACAAAAAGACATCCGAATTGCATTACAAAAAATAATTGATGATGAAAAGGAACATACCGAGCATCTGACTCAAGTACTCCTGCAATTTGATCCCGATCCTTATAAAATATAATTTGTGCTATATATAATGTACATAATGTTAAAGCTATACAATAAAATGATGACTGCGATGTATTCCGATACGACGCAGTCATCTCCCAACTCCGTATGCCTTTTATAGTTCCTTCGTAACAGGTTCTGGTTTCATTGCTTCTTAAATGACATCACTTTCATCTAAAAACAATATCCTCACTTTATTTACCCCCTCATCATCCAAAGGATAGACATTGTCTGCAACACCGTTCTCAATAGGCAGTATGTGTGTGCAGCACTCCAAAATTAGTTCTAAATCGTGGGTAATGACGAAAACAGTCTTTCCCAACTCGTAAAGGTCATATAAACCGGCCGATACCTCCCGCATATGTTTCAGGTCAAGGCCGCTTGTAGGTTCGTCGAAAATAATGAAGTTACGACTGCTTGCATGAGCACTGGCAATCGCTACCCTTTGCATCTGCCCGCCTGAAAGCGACATAGGGTGCAGTTCCTTCAAAGGAAGCAGATCAAATCTATCAAGTATATGCTCGGCTGATGCTTCCTGTGCGTTTTCCATACTGAGCAGAACTTCATCCAACACGCTCTCGGTAAAAAGCTGATGATTTACATCCTGCATCACCATATAAGATTTTTTCAGCAGCTGCCTTGCCCCCAGCGTTTGATTCCCATTATCCACAGTGCCGTGGAATTTTTTCTCTAACCCGCACAAACAACGGGCAAAAGTGGATTTTCCCGCTCCGTTTTTTCCGACGATGGCAATAATTGCGTTTCGAGGGATCGAAAAATCCTCCATTTTGAGTGCCGCCCTTGTGGCATGTTTGTAAGTATAGGAAAATCTTGAAAGAGTCATCGTCTCGTTTGATTCAGGTACTGTGCGAAACTTTCTTACAACGTCGGAAAGAGAAAGAGGGCGCAGTCCCATCCTCGCGAGATCATCCGTCGAGAGAACGCGGAATGTCCGAGCGGTGTATTCTCCCGCGATGATACCATCTTTCATATATATCACACGGTCAATAAGTTCCTTCAGATAATACAGCCGGTGTTCAGCAATAACAACGGTTTTGCCTTTGCTTTTCCACATTTCAATGAGTCTGCGAAGCTCCTCCACCGCATTTGTGTCCAGATTAGAAGATGGTTCGTCCAGCACAATAATCGGAGGATCGGACGCTGCAACGGATGCGCAGGCGATTTTCTGCTTCTCGCCACCGGACAGATTAAAGATGCTCCGATCTATTAGGCTCTCGATTTTTAACTCACGCATGGTATGATCAAGCCGTGCAAAAATCTCCTGAACCGGAAGTGCCATATTTTCACAGCCAAAGACAATTTCGCCGGTAGTGCTAACGTTAAAGAATTGGGAACGAGGATTTTGAAAGACCGAACCCACCAGCCGGGATGTCTCGTGCAGCGGCAGCTCATGGATTTTTTGTTCACCTATCAGAACCTCGCCACTCATCTGCCCCTCATAGTAATGGGGTATCAGGCCATTTATCAACCGGGTCACAGTTGTCTTTCCGCAGCCAGACTCACCGCACAGCAGCACCACTTCGCCTTCGTTGACCGTCAGATTGATGTTTTTTATTCCGCTCTCCCTTTCACTTCCCACGTAGGAAAAGGATACATCCTTCAGATTAATCATGCGCATTCCTCCCTCTACAGAATGAAAAACAGGATTGCGGCCGACGTCGCCCAGAGGCCAAAAGCAGCATCCCCTGCACCAAACCCGACTTTATATATGTTGGTGCGGGCTCCTGTGATACTCAAGCCTCTTGTGAGCGCCGCCGCCGACAGCTCGTTGCCGATCTTGGCAATCGACATCATCAGTGGAACAAGCCGGTATTCCAGCATAACCAACGGACTCCCGAGAAAACCGATGCCGCGCATGCGCATGGCGTCATTGATAGCGCGGGATTCCTCCGCAATGGTTGGAAAAAAGCGAAATATCACCGCAAGCGGGATAACGATTTTCCTTGTTACATGCATTCGTTCCATTGCTGCGATAAATGCGCTGACTTCCGTCGTCCTGACTAAATAGTAGGCCATAACTACAATTGGAACAAGTCTGCTTAGCATCTGCGAGGTGAAGCGCATCAGAAGTCCCCATAGCCCGGCGGTATATGCGGTAAGATAAGTTTCGGCCAGTTGTCCCGCCACATATAAAACGGCATAGATGAAACCCTGTCTTCGCTTCCCGGCACTGTACAGCAGCGCATAGGGTATAGCCGCCAGCGTTCCTTTTACTATCAGCTGATAACCGCTGGGATTTGTAGCAAATATGACAACATTAATGAGTAGCAGAAGGTATACCTTGGTTCGCGGGTCAAGCCGTATACATTCCGCTGCTTTAACTTCCCTCGTCCGTGGCATCATGCGATACCTGCCCTTGTAAAATGCTTTTTGAGCACAGCTTTACCTAAATACGCTCCAATAACGGCTGCGACTGCTGTCAAAACTATAAGCAGTACCAGCATCCAGCCTGTGATTAGAGACTCCAGCGATTTGGCAAAAGCGGCGCCCTGCGTATCACTCATCATTGCGAAATAGCTGTCTTTCATAACCCACATGGGGAGCATCGAGCCGATCACCCATTCGCTAAACACGCAAAAGCATACAACCATATGCTTCCAGCTCTTATACTCTCCAGCCTTGCATATCAAGTCGGCAAGTAAGCCACAAAGAAGGCCTGTAACAATCGAATACCAGCCCTGCCCAAAAGCAAAATTCAGAATTCCCAAAAGCACGCCCATAATGGTAATCATGCCAAAGGTTTTTGTCCTTGTCAAAAAGAGAACGAAGGGAATCCCGCAAAGAAGTGCAACCACAAGAGAAAATAGTACTGAAAAGATGGGGATATACCCCAAAAAGCCAGCTACAATCAGTAAGATATAATAAATTGCCGTGAATATGCCTACGTTGATTAAATCCTTTACATCCAGTTTTTTCTTCCTCATTCCAATAACCTCCATAAAATTGATAAATTAGATCTATCTACTCGCAATTTTCCAGCCCGTGGCCTTTTCACGGACATGAATAAAGTCTGCATAGAGCCCTTTCTGTAAACACAACTCATCGTGTACTCCTTTCTGCACAATTTTCCCTGCATCCAACACGATGATCTGATCGGCATTGCGTACCGTTTTGAGACGGTGCGCAATCATAATAACCGTCTTGTCTCTGGTCAGCTCGGTAATTGCCTGTTGCAAAGCATTTTCGTTTTCCGGGTCTACATTCGCAGTCGCCTCATCCAATATGATGATGGGTGCATCCTTCAAAAGGGCACGGGCAATAGATATGCGCTGCTTTTCTCCGCCGGAGAGCGTAGCGCCGCCCTCACCAATGACCGTATTATAGCCGCCAGGCAACAGGCTTATAAAATCGTGGCAGCAGGCTTTTTTTGCGGCTTCTATGACTTCTTCCCGTGTCGCCTCCGGCTTTCCGAGCCGGATATTATTGGCGATGGTATCATTAAACAAATACACTTGTTGAAATACCATGCTGATATTTTGCAGAAGGCTGTCCAGCTTGTATTCCCGAATATCTGTACCGCCCAAAGTAATGCCTCCTTCATCCACATCCCAGAAACGTGCAATCAAGCTGCACAGCGTGGTCTTTCCACTGCCGGAGGGCCCGACAATGGCTGTGGTCATTTTTGCTGGTATCGTAAGGCTGATATGGTCGATAATCATTTTATCACCATAGGAAAAGGATACTTCATTGAAAACAATATCCATATTTATGGGTTTTCGTTGTGTCCCCCCTATGTCCATAACAGGGATTTTCTGTATTTCATTCACCCGATCAATGGAGGCGTCAATCAAACGCAGGAAAGCTGACATACTGCCGCCGCTCTCCAGTTCGCTGAACACAATGAAGCCGGAAAGGAGCATCAGAAGGCAGATGGAAAGATCCATAGACCCATAAAGGTACAGCACTACCGACAGAGTTATGATCATTGCACTGACTACGCGCAAGACAAGTTGCTGCATAGCCATGAAAGGGATAGTCTTTTTTTCGAGGCCGATGTTCCTGCGCTCACTGTCGACGATTGCCCGGTGGATTTTTTGCCCGGCAGTTGCCTCGATTCCGAAGGATTTTACAACACTCATGCCCTGTATGTATTCCAGCACCGCATCCACCAACTCGGCTTGGGCCTCCTGCCTGATCTGTGACGCCTTGCGTGCATGCTTGTGAAGTAATATATTAATGAGCAGAAACAATACCAGTCCAACCATGGCAATCAGCCCAATCCGCCACTCAAAGACGCTAAGCGCAAGGGTTATGACAAATCCGTGGATTAGTCCGTTGAGATAGCTGAAAATAATACGTGGTGCTGTATTTTCAATATCCTCCATGGTGGAGGTCGCCGTAGCGGTAATGTTGCCGAGACTGTGGCTGTTAAAATACCCCATGGGCATCAGCTTCAGGCGATCGCCAATCTGTATGCGCTTATCCCCGCTCATGATATAACATCCGAAGGCCTGGCTTTTTTGGGCCAAATGCCGCATCACAATGGTACCAATAATACTCACCAGCATGATCCCCAGAGAGGACAGTACTGTTGTGTGAGTTACCGAATCCGTGGCAATGGCACGCAGCACGATGGCGATGGCAAGAAGCTCAATAGATGTGAAAACGGACTTGAGAAGGGTTAAGATAATGCTTTTAACCCATTTTGATTTCTGGCTGTCCGCAAACCAAAAGAACTTTTTAAATATTTCAATCAAAGATATCCCTCCCCTCAAGACTTATCGCGCACTTCCATGTTTGCTGTATACATACGGTGGTATAGTTTACAGTCTGACATAAGCGCCTCATGCGTTCCTTCTGCCTGAACTCTGCCGTTTTTAATGACCACGATTTTATCGGAATCGGTGATGGTGGACAGACGGTGAGCGATGATGATCAGCGTTTTGCCAACGATGAGCTTGGATACCGCCGCCTGAATCATGGCCTCATTTTCCGGGTCGGTATAGGCGGTTGCCTCGTCGAAGATAATAATACTCGCGTCCTCCAGCATGGCCCGGGCAATCGCAATACGCTGCCGTTCTCCTCCGGAAAGATGGCCTCCGGCTCCACCAGCAACTGTATCGTAGCCGTGTTCTAGCTTTATAATAAAGTCATGACAACCGGACGCCTTCGCAGCCGCTTCCACCTCTTCGTCGGTGGCACCCGGTTTTCCCATACGGATATTGTTTCGGATGGTATCGTTGAACAGATAGTTTTCCTGCGACACATAGGCAATCTCGGCCATCAACTGTTCTAGTGGTATATCCCGGAGATCTACACCGCCAAGAGTAATACGGCCCTTACTTACATCCCAGAAGGAGACGATGAGCTTTGCAATGGTGGACTTTCCTCCTCCGGACGGCCCAACAAAGGCTGTAATCGAGCCCTCGTTGATTTCCAGATTTACATCCGAGAGTACCTCTTCTTTTCCGTAGGAAAAGCAGACATGTTCAAGCACAATATTCCGGTTTTCGGACTTTTTGTTTTCCTTAGGCCGATTTAGCTCTGGTAAATCCAGCACCTGTCCCACTTCTTCCACAACAGCACCGATTTTTGCGATATCATCCGTATAGATCATGGCGGAAAGAATTGGTGCCGAAATCCCAAGGGACAGGATTACATTCGTGATAAATTCTCCGCCTCCCAATGACCCGTTCATGTAAAACAAGCATCCCATAGGCAGCACTCCTAGCAGCACAGCCGGCCAAATTCCCTGGGAAATTGAAGAATACACCTGTGTGGAGCGAATCCAGTCCAAAACAACGTTCATATTAGCATTCACCGAATCGGTGAACTTCGCATAAGACTTTGCGGATTGATTGAAGGCTTTGATAACCTCAATACCGTTTATATATTCCACCATAGTTCCGCTCATATGCTTGCCTGCCTTCATAACGCCGGCGTATTTTTCAGGGTAATCTCGCATCATCACCATGTAGAAGATAAACCCAAGCGGTAGTGTGATAAGTGAAACCAACGCCATACGCCAGTCCAGAATAAACATGTATACGATAATGCCCAGCGGAATCAAAAGATTGGAGGACATTTCTGGCAGCACATGCGCCAGCGGCGTCTCCAAGCTGTCGGCCTTTTCCACAATGATGTTCTTGAATTGACCGGATGGCGTTTCAAGCACATGTCCCATGGGGACGCGGGCCAGCTTCCGAGACAGCTCGGTGCGTACCTCCGCGATGACCGAAAATGTTGCTTCGTGGGACAGGGCGGTCGACCAGTTCATGCAAATGGTTTTGACGATAAGCCCGCCCCCCGAAATGCCGCACCACATCAGATAAAATCCCACATCGCTCCTTGTCCCGGCCAGCAGGTGAATAATTATCCGGGACACGCCCACATAGGGAATCATCCCCCCGGCAACGCCAACAACCGCAAGAAGCACTGAGGCAGCATATTTTCCCTTATGGTGTGATGCAAAACCCAGTAGCCTTCTGAACGGGCTTTGAACTTTTTTTGTTTCCAAGTGTGTTCACCCCTTCTCTTTTTTGCGAACAATTCAAGTTAGCGTTCGCTAACTCATAAAATGAAAAAAATCCAGGGAAACATCCCCGAACTTTTATCTTGTAAGTTTCGTTTTAAGCTATACCTTCCATACCGAAAGCCTTTATCCAACCGGGATATAAAAACTCCATCAGCATTTTACCATAAGCAATGGCCTTTTCCCGTGGATAATCGTGTATGACCACTTCAAATATAGAGGTTACGTAGCCGCTTATAAGCATATGAAGCTCATCCTGAGAAATATCCTTCACCGAAAAACCTCTGCTTCGTAACTCGTCCATCAGTCTGGTCATTTCCTTGACTTCCATCTCCGCGACATTGTGGAGAAAATTCTGATGCTTTGTGCCATCCGAACAAGTCAGTAGAAGCTTGAATTCATCAAAGTGGTCATAGATGAAGTTTACATATTGCAGACCTTCCTCCTCGGAGATCACCCAAAACTTTTTGATATCTTCGGTATCCAAAAGCGCATAGTTACGCTGCATGGATTCCTGATATTTGCAAAGATATGTATCCACAAGGGGAACAACCAGCGCATCGAACATCGCTTCTTTGTCCTTAAAGTGGCGGTAAATTCCAGCTGCCGACATGCCCGCTCTGTTTGCGATTGAACGAACAGAAGCTTTTTCAAAGCCTTTTTCCAGAAATTCAGCTTTCATACAGGGTATTAGCCTGTTGTAAGTATCTGTCTTGTCTTTCGGCATACTAACCCTCCATCTGAGTAAAGCAACGTTAGCTAACTTTGTTCGCTAAGTTATTATAACAATTTTTTTTTGGTAACGCAAGAAGTTTTTCTCGCGGCTATACAATCGCATATCAATATTCAGTACCAAGAGCACTAACTTGATGTTTTGCGTCTTGGTTATTCTGATTCACCGCACTACTCTCTCACCTGATACAGCTTGGAGTCTCGGATGTCTTGCAACTCCACATAATGCTAAAGCTAGATAACCAAAAAAGGCTCTTTCGAGCCTTTTTTGATTTACTTCATATTTTTTTCAGCGTACTCAATCATTTTCTTAACCATGTTACCACCGATCTTCCCGGCATCTCTTGAAGTAATGTCGCCATTGTAACCTTCCTTAAGACTTACACCCTGTTCGGCAGCAATTTCATATTTCAGTTTATCAAGCTTGTTTGCTGCTTCAGGTACCAAGTTTTTGTTACTGTTATTATTGTTTCCCATAAAGCATCGCTCCTTCTGAAATATATTTGTCCTTTCGGACACTAGTATTATATGCATTTTTTAAATTAATACCCTGAAAGATAAATGCAAAACTACCTGTATTATTCTGAGATAGAATATTATCAATAAAAATCAAATAATGATTTTGACATTGTCTCTATTTTGCTTATTGCTTAATATTCAGAACAGTTTCTGCAGCTGTCAAATCGATTCTAATCTGATCGCCCGGATCGTAGATATTATAGTAACCCTTTTTAAGCATATAACTGAAAATTTTTTCATGAGTTCCGATTGCCATATCCAGCTGTTGACGCAGAACTTCCCTGACGTGAGGCGATACTGTTTCAGAGATTGCAACAGCATAATTCTGAACCCCGGCTTTGGATGCGATTAAAAAGTCTGTTGCAATTACCTGTTCTGTAATATCCCGCAAGCCAGCTATATTTTGTAAAATACCCATTTCAAAAAACCTTCCTTCGTGTTATTTGTACGTCTCAATATTTACACAGGCATTCCCGGTGCATCATCAGGATTATTCTTAAATACGGATTGCTGTAGCAAATCACTAAGTTCCCTTATATGCACCTGTGAAACTCTGAAATCCTGCTGCATGATTTCCCTAAGCTCTTCATCTTTAACCAGCGCAGCCATTGCAGATGACTTAGTTGCACTAATATTTTTGAAAGTGATTAGCTCGTGTAGTTCTAATGCTTCATGAGGCGCTAATGCCTTTTGTCTTTCCATAAAAACATCCTTTCAAATATTATTGTTTATTAGTGAATTCCCGGCTGAAGTATAACTTTTATACAGCCATCGGCTTTTGTATCAAAAATCTCGTAGCCGTGCTTTGCCTGTTCCAAAGGCAGCTTATGAGTAATAATATCACCTGGATCAAATTTATTGTCGGCAACCAGTTGATATAATCGAGGGATATATGGAATTACAGGCGCCTGTCCCAACCTTATGTTAATGTTTCTGTTCATCAAGTCCCCCAAGGGGAAGGAGTTATATCTTGCTCCATATGCACCTGTAACCTGAATCATTCCACCCTTTTTGACAGCCTGAGTTGCTATAACAAAGCTTCCAAGGGCTCCACCCTGCAGCTTGAGTCCTGATGCAAGAAATTCCATCGGTGTCATTTTTCCATCCATACCGACAGCATCAATAACTATATCTGCTCCGCCTTTTGTTATTTCCTTAATATATTCTCCTGTATTTTCATGATGCTCAAAATTGACTGTTTCAACGTTATTGTATTTCTTCGCATGCTCAAGCCTGTAATCAATATAGTCTACTGCAATTACTCGCTTTGCTCCCATCATCCAGCAGAATTTCTGTGCCAACAGCCCAATAGGTCCACATCCAAGAACAATTACCGTATCACCATTTTTTACTCCTGCATTTTCTACACTCCAAAAAGCAGTCGGCATGGCATCGGAAAGTAATGCGAGCTTCTCGTCCGGTACTTCACTGTTTTCAGGTATTTTTAATGGAGTAAAATTTCCGTACGGAACTCTTATATATTCAGCTTGTCCTCCAGGGTAACCTCCCGCTGTTTCGGAGTACCCGAAAAAGCCTCCCATTCCTCCGTGGGGGTTTGAATTATCACATTGACTGGTAAGTCCGTGCTTACAGTAATAACATTCTCCACAGCTAACATTAAATGGAACAACAACCCTGTCACCTTTTTTTAAATTTTTAACTTCTGGACCGGCCTCTTCAACTATTCCCATTGGCTCGTGGCCAATTATATAGTTCTTTGGTAAATTCGGAACCATATCATGAATCAGATGCAGATCAGAGCCGCATATTGCAGTAGAAGTAACCCTGACAATTATGTCATCGGGCTTGTGTACTTTTGGGTCATCCACATCTTTTACCTCTACGTTTTTTACACCTTGAAAGGTTACTGCTTTCATTATCATTACCTCCGCTAAATCAGTAGTTGGGAGTTGCAAAGGTTCCCAGACGGCTGGTATCACCCGGGAACAGGTTCATTTGCGCTATCCTTAAAGCCGTATCTGATGATACCTTATCCAGATCAAACTGTCTGTGAGGTTCATAAGGATGGAACCAACCCTTTTTTATCATTAAGTCTGTAATTTCGGTGTGCAAATCAATAGCTCTGCTTAACATATTTGTGATCTCAGCTCTAGTTTCAATATTTGCCACCTCCGTCAATGCAATAGCGCAATTTCTTATACCACTCTTGGCATTTATCAAAAAGCTCATTGCTATGGTAGAATCAACCAGAGCAGGCATCCCTTCCATATTGTCAACTTCAAGATAGTCTTTATTCATTGGTTTCTTTATTTCATTTATTGACTTTGTCTCAATAGTCATATATCCATCTCCCTAATGTAAATTGCTCTTTCTTAATAAGCCTTCGAGTGTTCTAACTGACTGAATGGATTGCTGTACATCTTTATCCAGCAAGGCTTTAAGCTCCTGATCAAAAACAATACCCTGAGCAAGTTTGGATGTGGTCATGCAAATGGTTTTGAAATTTAACAGTTCATGTATTTCCATACTTTCATGAAAGGTTAACTCGCTTTTTGTCATAATTACCTCCGATATTTAGTTCTCTTATGTATTTTTACCTAATAATATTTAGTTATGTAAAACTAAATATTAGTTCTCCTCGTTTCTGAATTAATACCATTATTTTACTCCTCACCATTTTACTGTAGTGGATTCACTAAACTAATATTACAAGGGTCCCTGCAACAAAAAGGATTAATCCCAAGGCTGATTTCTTTGATATTTTTTCTTTTAAAAAAAGGTAAGAAAAGATAACAGTGATAAGAATACTTAATTTATCTATAGGAACAACTATACTGGCCGGTCCGTCTTGTAAGGCTCTGTAATAGCACAACCATGACCCTCCTGTAGCAAGTCCTGATAACAAAAGGTATACCCAACTCTTTGTATCTATATTTTTTATTGTACTCTGTTTCCGAGTAATAAAAACAATCACCCAAGCCATTAATAATACAACAATTGTTCTGATTGAAGTACCCAGGTTTGATTCTACGCCTTGAATTCCAACTTTTCCAAGAATAGAAGTTAAGCTGGCAAAAACAGCAGAGCCTACCGCATATAGAAACCACTTATTACCGACAGCTGTACTTTTTGTTTCAGATACTTTCTTTGTATAAATCATCTGGTATGTTCCGACTCCAATTAAAAGAATAGATATCGACTTGATAACAGTTAAGTACTCACCAAGAAGGGGTATGGCAAGGACCATAGTGAGAATAGTACTTGATTTATCGACAGGAGTTACCTTATTTACATCTCCCAGTTGAAGTGCCTTAAAATAGCAAAGCCATGAGGCTCCTGTTGCAATACCGGATAATATAAGAAATAATACTGTTTTGCTGCTTATCTCAGAAATTGAATTCTGAGATCCTTCAATAAATACCATCAGCCAGGAAAAAAGCAGTACAACAATTGTCCTAAGAGCGGTAGCAACATTGGAATCAGTATTTCTGATACCAATTTTTGATAATATAGCTGTCAGTCCAGCAAATAGAGCTGACCCAAAAGCAAAAAAGACCCACATAATTACCCCCAGAATCTGCGAATACAATTAATTAACCGATATGACTATTCTTTTCGTTTAAATATTTTTTAAACATATTATCAGATTAATTGAAGGTTGTAATTTATAGACTTTATAGATATATTCCTTCGGCATCTGTAGGTAATTGTGATACATCCCTTAGAAATTTCAAACTGTTTTTTGCCTCAGTTTCATTATACTCAACCTTCATTATTCCAGCTAACTCTTCAGCTATCCCATTAAATAAGTCACACATTACGAAAACGGAATTCCATATTTCATTTAGTTCACCCTTAGGATAGGTTTGTAAAAATGTCTCCCAAACATCCTTGTTCAACCATCTATACATATACTTGCCGGATTTCCCAATACTTACAGTAAAATTTGTAGCAAATCCGATTTTCCATTCCAATAAGTGAAGCAATTGAGGTCGGATTACAAAATTCAACATATCCATCACATAAGGAACTTCCCTCCGCCACAAGCCTTTGGCGACATTATTCAGACACCACCAGAATTCATTACAGGTATCCAAATACTGGCTATTTGTTGGTTTCTTTACCCAATAATCCTCATCTGTTGCCTCAGGCATACTCGGGAGGCATATATCCTTATCCAGCAATATTTTACAAAGCCTGTCTGTATGAATTTCATTCAGTACATGCTTTAGTGTGCAAACATGAAGGTCAAGCCTGTTACCGTCTGCAAATTGTATTAACCAGCCATAGCAATTCTCAACATCATGCTTATAATTATAGCCCTCTTCAGGATACTGCATATACAAACGTTCACCAAAACGGTCAATCCAGCTTTTATCCTTTCTAAATGAACCAGTTTCATTTACAACGTATACAATATCAAAGTCCTGAAAAATGTCTTTGACAGCATTAGGATTCGTCCTGGACCCATTCATATATACCGCACGTATTCTCTCATCTTCCTTAGCGGTATTAATTATCAAGTCATACATCTCCTGTTCAGTTCGCATATATCTTCTCCTGAAAAAGTGGATTAATAGCTAAAGTTAAAATATTAATATATTATACCATATTCATATTAATCAACCTGAGTGCAAAAATAATCTGTAACACTATCAATTTATGTATCATATATTAGTCTTGAGAAAACAAGTTTCTCTCGGCTTCAAACAATGAAAAACAGTATATACATAATTGAATAAGGAGGTTATTTTTGTGAATGAAGCATTTATTCCGCTGAGCAATTTGCCCTTGGGAAAAAAAGCAAAGGTAAAAGTACTGACTTCTGATGGAACAATACGTAGAAGAATGTTGGATTTGGGATTAATCTTCAATACCGAGATTGAAGCCTTACAAAAAAGCCCATCAGGTGATCCGGTTGCATATAATATTCGTGGTGCAGTTTTTGCACTGCGTTCTGAAGAAGCATCTAAGATACTTGTAGAAGCTTGTATTTAAAAACCAGATAGGTATTGCCAAGGGCCGGAGTATATCAGCTCTTGGTAAATATATTTCTAATATCTATAATAACGGGGAGGGTTTTTAAAATGGGGTTAACAAACCAAACCACAGGGGTGGGCGTTTTGGAAAGTGAGCTCAAAATCGAACGTATCAGCCCTAATGATAATGTGATAGCACTTGCTGGAAATCCAAACGTAGGAAAAAGTACTGTATTTAACAGTCTGACAGGATTGAATCAACACACTGGGAATTGGCCAGGTAAAACAGTAACTAATGCGCAGGGAAAATACAAACATATTGATAAAACTTTTATAATGGTTGATTTACCTGGTACATACTCACTGATGTCCAACTCAGTAGAAGAAGAGGTTGCAAGAGATTTTATCTGTTTCGGAAATCCTGATGCAACGGTTATTGTAACAGATGCAACATGCCTTGAAAGAAATTTAAACCTGGTTCTCCAAACATTGGAAATTACCTCAGATGTAGTTGTATGTGTAAATCTTCTTGATGAAGCTAAAAGAAAAAAAATCAATGTAGATTTAAAGGAACTGTCTGTGCAGCTAGGAGTACCTGTCATTGGTACCTGTGCCAGGAGAGGTTCTGGCCTTACTGATTTAATGAATTCTGTTCACGATATTACCGACAAGAGGGTTGTTAACACTCCATTAAAAATTGTTTATGATTCGTCAATTGAGGGAGCAATCAGTATACTAGAGCCATCAATAAAAAAACAACTTGGAGATAAGATTAATAGCCGTTGGGTAGCTTTAAAATTACTGGACGGAGATGAGACTCTTATAAAAGCTCTTGAGAAACATTTAGATTCCAATTTGTTAGAAGATAACAACTTGGTACAGAAATTGAATGAAGCAAATGAGCTGCTATGCACAGCAGGTATTAGCCATGATCAATTTAGAGACAAAATAGTATCCAGTATTGTATGCAATGCAGAAAAAATATCAACAAAGGTTGTCACTATAGAAAATAAAAAGTACAATAATTTTGACCGTAGAATTGATAGTATACTAACCTCGAGGGTCTTTGGTATACCCATTATGATAGGACTTCTAGGGGTTATATTCTGGCTAACCATTGCCGGAGCAAATATACCATCAGGAATGATCGCAACCTTCCTTTTCTGGCTTGAAGATCGGTTGACCGACTTCTTTATGTGGGCAGGGGCACCTTCATGGCTACATGGCTTGCTAGTTATGGGCATATATAGGACACTGGCATGGGTTATTTCAGTCATGCTGCCTCCTATGGCTATATTTTTTCCATTGTTTACACTGCTGGAGGATTTGGGGTATTTACCCAGAATCGCCTTTAACCTTGATAATTTCTTTAAAAAGGCCTGTGCTCATGGAAAGCAGGCATTAACCATGTGTATGGGTTTCGGCTGTAATGCTGCCGGAATAATTGGCTGCAGAATCATAGACTCCCCAAGGGAAAGACTCATTGCCATAATAACAAATAACTTTGTTCCCTGTAACGGACGATTTCCAACTCTCATTGCCATTATCACCATGTTCTTTGCAGGTTTCGTTGCAGGACCCGCTCAATCAGTGTTCTCAACAATTCTACTGACCGGAGTTATAGTCCTTGGCGTTGTGATGACACTATTGATATCTAAAATTCTATCAAAAACAATCTTGAAAGGCTTGCCTTCCTCCTTTACTCTTGAGCTTCCTCCATACAGGAAGCCTCAGATTGGCAGGGTTATTGTAAGATCTGTTTTCGACAGAACCTTATTTGTACTGGGTCGTGCCGTATTGGTAGCTGCACCTGCAGGTTTGGTAATATGGGGTCTGGCAAATATTCATGTAGGAGATTTAAGCCTGCTTTCCCATTGTGCAGGATTTCTTGATCCTTTTGCAAAACTGCTTGGCTTGGATGGATATATTTTGATGGCCTTCATACTTGGCTTTCCTGCAAATGAAATTGTGGTTCCGATTATTATCATGTGTTACATGGCTACAGGAAACATGCTGGAACTGGATAGTCTCAACCAACTGAAAGAACTTCTTGTTTCCCACGGCTGGACCTGGTTGACTGCTGTATGTGTAATGCTGTTTTCTCTTATGCATTGGCCCTGTGGCACAACCTGCCTGACAATTAAGAAGGAGTCACAAAGCCTGAAATGGACTCTAGTGTCATTTTTAATTCCGACAGTTACGGGAATTACTATATGCTTTATAATTGCAAACCTGGCTCGTTTGTTAGGCTTGGTATAGTTATTTACTATTAATTATAATTATTAAAGGATATCAACAGAAGCTTCTTTCTGTAGCTGATATCCTTTTGCATGTTAAGAACTACCGTTCTTTTGTTAAATACTATCAAGTTAATTGTGTCATTCACAATATTGGTAATAATTATCCAACTTGATTGACTATACCGATTTCATAGATTAATACTGCCACCTTCTCCAATGTTTCTCTCTGTATATATTGAAAATCATCCAGTATTACTATTATGTGTTCATCTAAAGTATTTAACAAGATTTATTATTATAGATATATAATTGTCAACATCTTCCTTATGTAAGCAGTTAAAGTTATTCACATCACTTTTCCTATGGCAGCCTTTCCATGGGTTCCATATTGGCATTAACCATCCTCCTTCAAATTATTGTTCGCTATTTTCAAGCTTCTTTTCAAATAAATAAAATAGTCCTTTTCGCCACATTACTTCTCCAACTTTGAGGTACCCAAGTTTCTTATACATATTCATGGCAATAGGATTTAAAGAATATGCATCCAGCCTTATACTTTCAATCCCATCACTCAACAACATTTCTTCAACTAATAACATTGTTTGTCTTCCAACACCCTTTCCTTGATAAACAGGATTAACGCACAATCTATGAACTACCAAAAAGGACACGTCTTTATATTGCCAAGCTGCAGCCTCATATTCTTTATCATATTCATTATTCAATACAATAATGGACGCAAGCTGATTATCTGTTTCACCTAAAAACATATGCTGCTTTTTTATGTCCTGATAAAGTATGTCTTCATTTGGATATATTATTGTCCCACTGATTTATACCAAGCTGATTCATAACCTGTATCACATGATTATAAACCTCTGAAATGTTTTTGAAGTCATTAAGCTCTGCTTTTCTTAAATTTATTTGCATGGTGAATATCATCCCATTCTAAAAATACATATAATCTACTTTATAATAATAACTAACTTTCTTAAGATATTCTAGGATAAATTGCATTTTTCTCCATTTTTAGCTACTAAAAAAGAAAGGCTAGCATTGATAACGGACATTCAAATGTCCATTATTGCTCACCTTAACTTTTTATAGTTAATAAAATTGTAACTTCTTCGACAAATTATGTCTTTTGAGCAACAATAATAAATCTATGCTCTTTTCCTTGAACAAATCCCTTTTTCTCAATTTCTTTTTGAATTTGACACAAGCTATCAAGTGAATTGTTAACAGAAAAGTTGGGAAACTCCCACTCAACTATTTTAGCAAAATATACTAAGGCACCGACATCAAAGAAACGAACTGGAGTAAAGGCTTCCTGGCATTCGTGAATCGTAAACCCTGACCTTCGTAACATTTCACTATTTTGCTGCAACATATGCATGGAAAATTTGGGAGTAAAGTCTTTAATAAGTCGTTGTGACAGGTCCCGATCATTCTCTCCGCCCACTTGTTGCGTTATAAAATATCCACCTTTTTTTAGCACACGCCCAACCTCAGCCGGATCAAAAGATTCATGTCTGTTAATAACAATATCAAAGCTATCGTTTTGAAACGGAAGTTTGTCATCGTCGTAGGTCTGCATTACCGTGATGCCATGAGGTGCAAGCTTTTTTTTGCATAGTTCCACATTGGGTGGATGGGCTTCGGTCACTGAAGTAAGCGCAAATGGGTGTTTTAAGGACATTAGGAATTCACCGCCACCTGTCCCCATATCAAGTAAATTGTCAGTACTTTTTAATATTGACAAAACAATGGTTCGGTAATCCCAAGGTAAGGGTTCACTCATCCATCTTCCATTAATATGAGAAAAATCCCAACCTTGAAAAGCAAAATCCTCTTCATACTTCCATTGTAATATTAAATCATTATAGTTCATTGTAACTGCTCCTTAAATATTTATTTACCGAAAAACCAGCGCAGTTAACTGATAACAAACTAGAATTTCCTCGGTACAATCTGCTATCAGATTATATTAACTGCACCGAGTAGTTAATTCGTTTTATTCTCTTCACTAAGTTTCACCTCTTTTAACTTAAGCCTAGATTATGAGTTCAGCATGGCATATCAAATGAAAGCATCATTCTTATTTCTTTATATTGAATTCCACCAGCCTCATACTCAAATATATATCCTTCTTTAAAACCTGCTTTTTTATATAGTGCAATGGCCACCACGTTATCAACTTCTGCACTGGTATAAAGTGTTGATACATTAGGGTATTTATCTTTAAAAAAGAGCAAAAACTGTTTCAATGCTTGCTTCCCAAAGCCAAAGTTCTGGTAAGACGACCCTATCATAAATCTGCTCATTGACCAACCATTCAGTTCTTCATCGAAGTCATACAAAATAAATCCTACCATTTGTGATTTATTGTAAATTGCTAGAGGATATAAATTAGGTTCATATGCTGCTTGTACTAATGAGAATTGGTTTGGTGCTACAAATCTTTTTTGATTTTCATCAACGCTTAACGCTATGCATTCATTATAGTTTGTTTTATCAATTGGACGAAACTCTATTTCCATATTATGTTACCTTCTAATAATAAAAATATTCTTTATTGCATATAAATCGACTAATTTTCATTATAGCACATTTACCTATTGATTTACCCAATGATACTCTCACAATGTCAGTTGATTCAAAACATCTTTTACTTCATTAGTTGCTTGTATCGTTCAGCATAACCTCATGAGAAAATGCTTTATCCAGATCAGCGAGTCCAAGTTGATGTTAAACATGTACCGGCAAGCTGTTTTGTCGGAGATATAAAAGGTCAGAAACTTTACCAATACACTGCCATCGATAAGTTTTCAAGGTTTAGGTATGTGGAAAGAATCTAGCACATATACAGCGATGCTTTTTCTAAGGAATATGCTGAAAGCTTTTAAATTTCATGTAGAATTTGTATTTACATATAATGGTATTGAATTTACAGATAGGCTCAACCAACACAAAAACAAACCAACCCTATTTGAACTAGAACTTGTAAAGCAGTACATATAGCATAAATTAATTAGGCCTTATACTCCAAGACATAATGGTAAGGTAGAGCGAAGCCACCGTAAGGATAATGAGTACTTTTACGCAGTACATAAATTCTATCCTTTGAGGATTTTAGCAGACAGCTTTACATACACAACTGGAAATATAGTAGGCTTTATATATAGCTATCTAATGGATGTGTTTATTCAACAAATACTACAGAAATTCTACTTAGTTACTTAATTACTATTTGTCATAATGAATAGTTTGACAATATTTCTATCCACACTGTATGGGTAAACAGCCAAGTTTTTGTTTAAAAATACTTATAATAAAATAGGGTATTACTCTTAAACAATAAGAAATAATACCCATACTTAATTTAAAACCTAACTCATTTAGAATGCTTATTGGCTTCTGATCAACCTCTTTTAAGCCGTTATCAATTGGTCTATATGATTAATTGCTGCCTTGATAAACGTCTCAAGATACATTCTATAAACAGGTCTCATTTGACTTTCTTAAGACATACGCGTCTCAGGCTTTACGGACTGGAGCAATCCTTTAAAGTTCTGTGCAGCTTATTTCTGTCCCAAACCTGCCCCACCTATTGCTGCCTGAGCCGCGGCAAGTCTTGCGATAGGCACACGGAACGGTGAGCAGCTTACATAGTTCAGGCCTGCATTATGACAGAACTCGACCGAAGATGGATCTCCTCCATGTTCTCCGC
>JAEYWA010000076.1 GCA_023431385.1 Bacillota bacterium
AAATAAATGCTGTCAATGATGCAAAACAGCTTTTGGTTCCAAGGGCAAAGGGATTCTGGAGGGTAGGGACCATCAGAGAAAATAATATATATGCTATATATGCCGAACCCTTCGGAGAAGAAAATAAAACGAACAAGGATATTGTGGAAATGCTTAATGGCAATTTGCTTAGAGTTAATTTTGACACACAAATACAATTCATAGGAAATGATTATATCGGTACAGAGAGTAATGGGGACTTTAAAGTATATCCTGTTGACACTTTAAAAAACGGAGAGCCTGTACCATTGTCTCTGATTAGCAATAAAATTGCCGAAAATGCAATAGAAAAGTCTGCTGCTGATTATATTAGCTCTCTGAAAGGTGAAGCTTCCCAAAAGATATTAAGCAAAACTGATGAAAAAAACTTTACTCTCATTAGACGAAACGGACACTGGGTAATGAGGAGTAGACTGAATTATAAACAGCCTTACCAGAAGAAATTTCAGGATTTCGACCTAAAACTCATGGTTCCCACTGAACTTATAAGTTATGATGAAATGAATATTCCATGGAATGATATAAAGAAAAAACTTCCGTGGACCTCGGATGCTTTTATGTCGCCAAACCGGGATATAGTAGTTCTTGCAGATAAAAGCAGTCTGAGTATTTACGCTATAAGAAACCGCACGGAAATTGACAGGCAGCTGCTTAAGTTTCAGCTCTCAAAGGGAGAAACTATAGTTATGGCCGAATGGTCTATAGGCAGATTTGCAGATTTATGGGATAATTTTGCTAACAAGATGGGTAAAATGAATTATTGATCAAATTAGCTGGAATAATATACTCATTAATAATTGAAAGGTAGAAGGTCATGACAGAATTGGAAGAAAGAAAAGAACGAATAGTCGCTTTTATGCGCGAGTCAGCATATAAACCGCTGCTCTTTAAAGAGCTTGCCATGGTGCTTGATGTTCCGGCCAGCGATATGGAAGCCTTCAGTCAGGTTTTAACCGAACTCGAAGAGGAAGGAAAAATATTCAAAACACATGCCAACAGGTATGGTGTTCCTTCAAGATTAAATCTAGTAGCCGGAAAGATACAGGGTCATGAAAGAGGGTATGGCTTTCTTATTCCTGACGATGAAATGCTGGAGGACGTTTTTATTCCGGCTGATGGCCTGAACGGTGCAATGCATGGAGATAAAGCCGTCGCCAGAGTTAACAGAAAAAGCAGCTCCGACAGAAGAATGGAAGGAGAAATAGTCCGGATTCTTAAAAGAGCCAACACAACTCTTGTAGGAACCTTTGAAAAAAGCCTCAGCTTTGGATTTGTTGTACCTGATAACAAAAGAATATCAGGGGATATATTCATCTCTAAAGGTGAATTTAACGGAGCAAAAAAGGGACAAAAGGTTGTTGTTGAAATATTAAAGTACCCGGAAGCAAGGAGAAATGCCGAAGGTCGTGTTATTGAAATAATAGGGGATGTGAATCAGCCTGGAACCGACATACTATCTATTATTAAATCCTATAATCTTGAGGAGGAGTTTCCTGCAGATGTATTGAACCAGGCAGAGAATGTTAGCGATACTGTTACTGAGGATATGATAAAGGGCAGGCGGGATCTCAGGGGCCTCAGAATGGTTACTATTGACGGAGAGGACGCAAAGGACCTCGATGATGCTGTCTCTGTAGAGGTACTTCCAAATGGTAATTACAGGCTTGGAGTTCATATAGCTGACGTAACAAACTATGTAACTGAAAATTCACCGCTGGACATGGAGGCGTTGAACAGGGGCACAAGTGTTTATTTGGTTGACAGGGTCATACCCATGCTGCCAAGGAAGCTTTCAAATGGCATATGCAGTTTGAATCCCCATGTAGACAGGTTGAGCTTCACTGTAATTATGGACATAGACAAAACCGGCAAAGTCTATAATCATGAAATATTTGAAAGTGTAATAAACATTGACGAAAGAATGACCTACACAAATGTCTACAAGATTCTGGCAGAAAATAATGAAGAGCTTATTGAAAGATATAAGCACGTCGTACCGGATTTTCATATAATGCATGAACTTGCCAAGCTGCTGAGGAAGAAGAGGTTCCAGAGAGGAGCAATAGATTTTGATTTTGACGAGGCTAAGGTTGTTCTTGATGAAAAAGGTAAGCCAATAGAAGTAAAGAGATATGAAATAACCATAGCAAACCAGATAATTGAGGAATTTATGCTTGCTTGCAATGAAACGGTGGCAGAGCATTTTTTCTGGACCAATACACCATTTGTTTATAGAATTCATGAAGACCCCGATGAAGAAAAAATTGCTGCGCTAAACGAATTTATATATAATTTGGGCTATAGCATCAAGGGTGTTAACAAAATCCATCCAAGAGCGCTACAGGACCTTCTGGAAAAGGTTAAGGGCACCCAGCATGAGAGAATAATCAGTACTGTTATGCTGAGATCTCTTCAAAAGGCAAAATACAGCAGTGAAAGCGTTGGACATTTTGGACTTGCTGCCAAATACTACTGTCATTTCACATCACCTATCAGAAGATATCCTGATTTGATAATTCACAGAATAATGAAGATGTACCTTAAGGGTGAAATGACAGAGCAAAGGATAGCTCAGCTAGAAGGTAAACTTCCCGAAATAGCAAAACAGTGTTCAGAACGTGAAAGAGCAGCTGATGAGGCTGAAAGAGAAAGTGAAGACCTGAAAAAGGTTGAATATATGAAAGCCCATGAAGGTGAAATATTCAAGGGTATTATTGCCAATGTAACCTCCTTTGGGATGTTTATTGAACTGGACAATACAATAGAGGGTCTTGTAAGAATGAGCAGCATGGAGGATGATTACTACAACTATGATGAGAGGCGGTTTTCCCTTGTGGGAGAACGCACCCGCAAGGTGTATAGAGTAGGTGAGACCGTCAGCGTTATACTGGCAAAGGCTGACCTTTCTACAAGAAAAATTGAATTTGTACTTGTGGATGATCATGAAGAGGAAGATGATCTTCGATACTTTGATGAAGCAGCAGAAGATGATTTAGTTTTTTCTAAGGCAAAGAAGTCGAATTCCGGTAAAGCTAAAGGCGCCGCCACCGGTAAAAGAAGGGTTCAGACCAGTAAGGGCACGTCCCCTGGTGCCGTGTCCAAAGCTGAGAAGAAGACCTCTGAGAATAAGCCGGGTAAAAAGGGAAAAATTATGGATAAAAAAGTATACGATAAAATCCATGGAAAAGGCAAGGGTAGAAGGAAGAAATAGACTGGATGTTAGAAGTTAGAGGTAAGAAGTAAGAGATTAGAAATTTAAGTCAGTGGGGAGAAGTATTCTGGAAAAATAGAACTTGAATTTAAAGGAGCTGTGCAAAACCAATTTGATAAATTGGTTTTGCACAGCTCCTTATTTTAGCGCTGACGCGCCTGGATTCAAAATAATTATGGGCTCTCTATCTGAAATTAAACTACAAAACGTTTGATTTCATCACAGAAGTTTCCGCAATCATCAACCTGAATCTCTACTCTTATTGGTTTGCTTAAATCAAGGCTGAAAATGCCCATTATTGACTTTGCATCAACA
>JAEYWA010000239.1 GCA_023431385.1 Bacillota bacterium
GACATTCTGCTGCTGTTTCTTTGTACTGTTGATAGTAGATTCTGCATTGGCAGGTATAATCAAACATGAAAATATGTAAATAGCAATCAAAGCTATCGTAGATAGTCTCTTCATTTTATCCCCCCACTTATCTTATGTAATTCTGTAATTAAATAAGTATAACTAAAGTAATTATATAATACAATTTCATTTTTTTCAAAACTATTTACTAAACATGTAAATGTTTTCTAATAGACATTACACTTCCCGAAGCACCGATTACCGTACTTATTCCAGCATATATAAGAACAAGCATACCCCAGGCTCCGCTAAACTGAACCATTTCAAAGCCACCTGCAAACTCTGATGCCAGTTTTGGCTGTGCAAAGCCGTATAAATAGGCTACAAGAACGAAGGCTATCAGAGCACCTAAAAGACCAATAAGTATTCCCTCGAAAACAAAGGGCCATCTTATAAACCAATCTGTCGCACCTATGTATTTCATGATATTTATTTCTTTCCGTCTAGCGAAAACAGTAAGTTTAATTGTATTTGAAATAATGAATAAGGATATTACCAGTAGTAATCCTATAAGTACGAAACTGACCACTTTTACCCAGTTAGAAACTTTAAGTATCATATCTATGGTTTGCTGCGAGTACTTTACATTATCCACTCCGGCCAGGGCCTCAAGCTCTTTAGCTACTTTATTGCTATCCAGAGGGTCCTTAACCTTGACAGTGAAGGATACGAACATCATGCTTTCATCATAGCCTTCCAAAATCTCTGCACCGCCCAGGTCCTGCTTGTCATTTTCGAGGTACTTTTTCAACTGCTCAAACGCTTCCTTCTTGGTAACCTCCGAAAAGCTTTCTATGTATTTATTATTTGCAATTTCTGTTTTTACAGCAGCTACCTGTTCGTCGGTAAGTTCAGGCAAACAGTATACCTGCATTTGTGGCTTCTGATATAACAAATCCAGATTATGGTTTAAGTTGATCAATATCAGATAAAAAACACCAAATAATATCAGTGCTGCTGTAATAATACTTATTGACGCTAATGACATTAATCTGTTTCTATATGCATTGCGAAAACTTTCCTTAAGAATATATCGTATACTCCGTATCTTCATCCCTGTAAAGCCCTTTCTGTTGATCCCTGATGATCTTTCCCTTATCAATGGCAATAACTCTTTTTTTCATGGCATCAACTATACTTTTTTCATGTGTAGCAACAATTACAGTAGTCCCTCGTTGATTTACCTCCGAGAGAAGTTTTACTATCTCCCAGGAGTTCTCAGGATCAAGATTACCTGTCGGTTCGTCAGCAATCAGTAGAGCAGGATTGTTTACCAGAGATCTGGCTATAGCTACGCGCTGCTGCTCTCCACCTGATAACTGATGAGGATAAGCATTGGCCTTCCGGCTCAATCCGACCAGAGCAAGCGACATAGGTACCTGCCTTCGTATTTCTCTGGGGAGACATTCGGTTATTTCCATTGCAAACGCAACATTTTCATATACAGTTTTATTGGGCAGCAGTCTGAAATCCTGAAAGACCATTCCCATACCGCGGCGCAAATATGGAACCTGTTTAGGCTCCAACGTTGATAATTGATACCCGTTAACTATTACCTCACCCTCAGTTGCAGTTTCTTCTTTCATTAATAATTTTAATAATGTGGATTTTCCGGAACCGCTTGTTCCAACAATAAATGCAAAGTCGCCCTTATTGATTTTCAGATTTATTCCCTTTAAGGCAACAGTGCCGTTGGGATACTTTTTTGTTACATCTATAAATTCAACCAATTGTATTACCCCTCACAAATTATTCATTTATATTGGCCAAATATTTTTTAACCAATATAGCCAGCTTGAAAATTACAGCATCGTCAAAGCTGGTCAGCTCCAAGCCAGTCAACCTCTTAATCTTTTCAAGTCTGTAAACAAGTGTATTTCTGTGAATATAAAGCTGTCTTGCTGTTTCACTGACGTTCAGATTGTTTTCAAAGAACTTTTGAATTGTAAGCATCGTTTCGTTATCTAATGAATCAGCAGAGTTATCTTTAAATACTTCATCTAAAAACAACTGGCACAAGGATGTAGGAATATGATATACCAACCGTCCTATTCCGAGATTATTATAATCATAAATATTGTTTTCGCCGCCAAATATATTACCAATAATTATAGACATTTGAGCTTCTTTATAGGATTTCGTAATATCTTTCAAATTAGCAATTATCGTTCCAATTCCAATAGATGCCTTTACCATCAGTTCGGCATTCAATGTATCAACGATTACTCTTGCTATCTTGAAAACTTCCTTATAGTCATCCTTGCTCTTGACTTCTTTAACAAGAACTACATTGTCGTTATCAATAACTACCACAAAGTCCTTGCTTTTATTTGGAAACAAACTTTCAATTACCTCATGCACATGTATATCTTTCTCACTGATGGCATTGATCAGGAACACAACCCTCATGGCATTGTAATCAATATGCAATTCCTTTGATCTAACCAGAATATCACCTGGAAGTATGTTTTCAACAATAATGTTCTTTACGAAGGTATTTTTATCATACTTCTCATCATAATAACTTTTCAGGTTAAGTATGTTTAATGTGAACAATTCTAGGTATTTAATATCCTGCGGCTCGGTTGACTGAATAAAGGTAATAAATTCTACCTTGTTTTTCAAAACAACCTTATTATATATCCGTCCGTTAATGGTATCCTGAAGATTTTTTCCCTGTAGGAAAGCAGTCGTATTAGGGTCCTGTTGTCCTATCATCTGAAAATTGGAATGAGCTATTATTACTCCACTGTCGTCAGTTACACCAACTTCTTTATTTATTATTTCGCTATATTTGTCCGATAGCGTCTGAAATAGTTTAACAGACATACTTACCTCCTGCT
>JAEYWA010000252.1 GCA_023431385.1 Bacillota bacterium
GTTCTTCTACCTCAGACATATCCTCTATATTATCCTGTAAAACTTGTATCGAGCCATTTTTTATCCAGTGAAATCTAGTTTCTTCACCGATATAGACCCGATATGCATTACGTCGGTTATAGCTTTCTCCATCTGCAGGCCCATAAAAGCAATGTACAAAAGTATCATCTAGTTTTTCAATAGTTCCTGTCATCCCCGACCATTTCCATAGTCTTTGCTCATCCTTATAGATAAACTCTATGTGATCCTTCTCTTGAAATTGAAAAACTCTTCCATTACCTGTAATAAGTGATACAGCTATATGGTCGTAAGCTACATCCTCTATCTTACTGACTAATCGAAGTTTATACCGATCTCTGGTAACATAAATCTCTATAGATTTACCGAGCTTCAGTTCCCCTAGATGCATCAGTAAATACCTCCTTAAATTTCATTACATTTTTCTTACTGTCCCCAGAAAACACTGAAGTACCAGCAACTATTACATTGGCACCAGCCTCAATTAATTGTCCTACATTGTCTATATAAATGCCACCATCGACTTCAATATCAATGTTATATCCCGATTTATCACAGATCTCTCTTAATTTACGGATTTTCTCAATGGTATATGGGATTAGAGATTGTCCACCAAATCCAGGGTGAACAGTCATAATCAATACCATATCTATAAGTGGAAGCACTTCTTCCAATGCTGTTACCGGTGTATCCGGTTTTATAGAAACAGAAGCTTTCACTCCAAATGATTTTATAAAATCAATCGTTTTTTTAAGATCCTCTACTGCTTCCGCATGTATCGTGATTATATCTGCACCAGCTTTAACAAAATTCTCAATATACCGTTCTGGATTTTCGATCATTAGGTGCACGTCAAAAATAAGTTTACTATGTTTCCTTAAGGATTGAATTACTGGAGGTCCAAAAGAAATGTTTGGTACAAACATTCCATCCATTATATCCAAATGAAGATAGTCACAACCAGCCTGCTCCACTTTATTTATTTCTTGTCCTAACATTGTAAAATCTGCCGCTAAAATTGAAGGCGCCAATTTAATCATATTCCCATATTCCTCCATGCATCTGTGAATTATTGCTTTATATACCAAGCGCCAGACGCCTGACACATTGTGACATACTAAAATACAAGTAATAGAAAACTATTACTTGTATTTCTTTTTATCCTTTAATTCATTATACAACACTACATAGTTATCGTATCGAACCTTACTAATCTTACCTTCTGCTAATGCATCCTTCACACCACAAATAGGTTCATTAATATGCACGCAACCTTGGAATTTGCAGTAAGGTTCATATTCCTGAAATTCTGCAAAATAGTCGCACAATTCTTCTTTTTCCATATCTTCTAAATACAGAGAACTGAACCCAGGTGTATCAAATAAATAGGTGTCTTTTCCTACACAAAACAACTCAGAATGCCTTGTAGTGTGTTTCCCACGTTCAATCTTTGTACTAATACTTCCAGTTTCCATATTTGCCTTAGGATATAGAAGGTTGATAATAGAGGACTTACCTACTCCAGAAGGTCCAGCTAACACTGTAGTCTTTCCTTCAATCAGAGCTTTAAGTTCCGATATTCCCTCCTCCTGCTTGGCACTGGTAAACACCACCTGATATCCACACTTATCATAAGTCTTTTGTAATAATTCTAATTCCTGCTGATTCACAATATCCATCTTGTTAAAACAAACAATTGTGTTAATATGCTGACGTCTCATCATAATCAGAAATCGATCCAAAAGATTAAGATTTGGAGCAGGCTTTGCAGCAGCAAAAATAACTAAGGCCTGGTCGACATTGGCAACCGTCGGTCGTATTAATTCGTTAGTTCGCGGCAAGATAGCACTCACATTACCTGTCATCTTTTCTTCATCTAAAATCGCAATATCTACATTATCGCCAACTAAGGGTTTAAGCTTCTGGTTCCGAAAATTACCTTTAGCCCTACATTCATATACCCCATGTTTGGGTATATGAATGTAGTAAAAACCACCAATTCCTTTAATTATCTTTCCATACATATAGTTAATCCTTATTGTTGTTTTGTAAAAGTTACATCTGAGGTACCACCTACTGGTTTACCATCTAAAGATATCTTTAATACTCCCTTATTGCCAGACTTAGAGGTTACAGCCTCACATATTCTTGGAAATTCCCCTACTAATATATCTTCGTTTACAATAACTATAGTATTCCCATCCTGTATTACTTCTGCTCTAAGATGATGTTGTTCTAAAGGATCAGCTGTATCAGGGATGCCTACTGCTTCCTTTGTAAAAGTAAATGTACCAGTAGTATATACCGTTTCAACAACCGGTTCCGGTCCCTTACTAAGTATAACCGTAATCGTACTACCCTTATCAACAGACGTACTATTAGATGGAGACTGACTTACTACATAACCCTTCTTTATCTCATTACTATATACGGAATCTCCTTCTTTATACACTAAGCCAACTTTTTCTATGGCCTTCTTAGCTTTTGCAGCAGTATTCTTCACTACACTAGGAACAACTACCTTAGGCATACCTGAACTTCTCCAGATAATAATCTTACTTCCTTCCGGAACTTCAGTATCTGCAGCTGGCTCAGTTCGTGTTATTGCATCAACAGCAACCGTCTCACTGGTTTCATAATCAACACTTACAGTAAACCCTTCGGATTCAAGCTTAGACTTCGCTTGCTCGTAAGTGTACTTAGTAACATCAGGAACTTTTACTGATTTAGGACCACCACTATAGTATAACATAATCACTTCATCAGGAGATATCTTAGCGCCAGTAGAGAGTTCAGCACCCTCTGCATCGACTACTCGTAAAACCTTATCTAACTCCTCATCACTGACCTCTGATTCAAATTTAAACTTAATATTAGCTTCATTTAATAATGTTTTGGCTTCTTCTAATTTCTTTCCTACAACTTCAGGTAATGTTACCTCTACCAGTGGAGTTGCAGATGGAGACATAGAAGGAACTGCACTTTGTGATACAGTTGGGGTTGGAGGAGTTGGTGTAGTGCTTCCACCACTATTGTTATTCCCCCATAAGCCGACCAAACTTCCGGCAATTACAAATACGATAATAGCAAGAATTACAGCTACGCTGATTCCACCTATCAAGAAAATCTTATCAAGTTTAGGATTTATTTCATCCTCATCCTCATCTTCTTCCATGTCTTCAAATCCTACACTGGTTCTATCCTTACTGTTTCTTCTTGCATCATAATCTGCAACGGACGCCCCTGAAGCTCTCTTTATCTCTTTTACTTCCTTCTCAGAAATATTAATAGTAGGAGAATTGTCAATAATAGGAGCAACCAACTTTACAAAACCACCATTAGGCTCCACAATAGAACGTTTTAAATCTGCTATCAATTCAGAAGCAGATAGATATCTGCGTTCCGGTTTTTTCTCCATACATTTGGCTACGATCTGTTCTAGACTATAAGGCACCTGAGGATTTAGCTGGCGAAGAGGTGTAGCCTCTCCCTGGATATGAAGAAGTGCTACTGATACAGTATTCTCTCCTGCAAATGGAACAGTTCCACTTAACATCTCATATAAAGTAACACCTAACGAATAGATATCACTTTTCTCATCACTATATCCACCTCTTGCCTGTTCAGGACTGATATAATGTACAGAACCCATGGCATTGGAGTTGATTGTATTGGAAGTTGCTGCCTTTGCTATTCCAAAGTCAGTAACCTTCACTTTTCCCTCTCTGGAGATGATGATATTCTGAGGTTTAATATCCCTGTGAATAATGTGGTTATCATGAGCAGCTTCTAACCCTTGTGCAATCTGAATTGATATCCCTACTGCTTCCTTAACCTCTAATCTACCTTTACGTTCGATAAAGCTTTTTAATGTAATACCTTCTACTAACTCCATTACAATATAGTGTAGTCCATCGTCATCGCCAACATCGTAGACATTAACTATATTAGGATGGGAGAGCCCTGCAGCAGATTGCGCTTCTGCACGGAATTTTAGTACAAAAGATGCATCACTGCTATACTCTGCTTTTAATACTTTAATTGCCACAAAACGGTTTAATCTATGGCAACGTGCCTTATATACGTCAGCCATACCCCCTGAACCAACTTTTTCAATGATCTCATATCTATCATTAATGTACATACCTGGTTTTAACATAACTTCCTACGCTCCTTTATACATTCATAAGAATTATCGCAATATTATCTTTACCACCTTGCTCATTGGCCTTATCCACCAATTCCATAGCTGCTTTTTCAAGGTTAGAATCATATTGCTTTACAATTTGGAATATATCCTTATCTTCTAACATATTTGATAAACCATCGGAGCATAATAATACTATATTCCCCTCGTTAAGATCTATCTCAAAAAAATCCACAAGTGCATTATCATCTATCCCACCAATTGCTCTTGTTACTATATTTTTATTAGGATGAATCCTGGCTTCTTCCGGATTAATCTCCCCGTTTTCTACC
>JAEYWA010000258.1 GCA_023431385.1 Bacillota bacterium
GACCCCAGTGAAGCCATAGGGATAGAAACTCCAAGACCTATAAAGCTCAAAAAGGATTCAACAAATATAGCCTCAGGTATTTTAAGCGTTGCAACAACGATAATCTGACCGATACAGTTTGGTATAAGATGCTTTAAGATTATGTCTTTACTGCTGGCCCCAAGAACTTTAGCTGCAAGAACAAATTCCTGTTCCTTCAAGGCGAGAATCTGGCCACGGACTATTCGAGCCATATCAACCCAGTAGAGTAAGGCAAGTACAAAAAATATGCTTATTAAGCCGACACCCAGACCTTTTAGAAAACCAGGAGCATTTGCTGATGAAAGAAATTTGTCTATGGGGTCTTTAAGCACAACCTGCAAAAGAATAACAATAAGAATTGTTGGTACCGAGTAAACAATATCAACAATTCTCATCATAACAATATCAACCCAACCGCCAAGGAAGCCAGAAATAGCACCATATAGAATACCGATTATCGATATCATAATAGCAGCTACAACACCTACAGCAATAGATATTCTGGCACCTATCATGGTCCTTGTAAATAAATCTCTTCCAAGACTGTCTGTACCAAAAATATGCTGGGCATTAGGTGATAAGTTTTCTTGGCCTTTATTTATCTGGTCATATGAATAGGGCGAAAGCATTGGTCCGATAATGGCTGCCAGTAGGACCAGTAAAATAACAATAAGTGAGCCCATAGCTACCTTATTGGCTCTAAGTCTTTTCCATGCATCCCTCCAAAAGCCTACTGAAGGACGCATTATCTCGGCGGTTGCCTTTTCACTTTCTGTAGCAGGCAAAAATAATTTACTATCTAAAACCTCAGAATTATTTATAGTTTTCATTTTTAGACTCCATTCCGTTGCTAAACAGCGACATATTTAGTAACTGAAGCACATATTCTGCTTCGCATTTATCTCTATTTCGTTATATTGATTCTAGGATCAACAAATCTGTAAATTACATCTACTAAAAGGTTCATCACAATCAATAATGCGCCAAAGAAAATTGTTACACCCATTACAGTAGGATAATCTTTTGCAGTTATACTTGTAACAAAGGAACTTCCCAATCCTGGAATAGAGAATATTGATTCAATTACAAACGAACCGGTTAAAACACTAGCAACCATTGGCCCTGCATAGGTTACAACGGGAAGAATTCCATTTCTCAAGCCATGCTTGAAAATTACCACTCTTTCGGACAGACCCTTCGCCCTTGCAGTTCGTATATAATCCTGGTTAATAACATCCAGCATGGAGGAACGCATAAGCCTTGTTATAAAACTTAGCGGGAAAAATGAAAGCGCAAAGCCCGGAAGAATATAGCTTGACAAAGTATCCAGACGACTGACCGTCGGGAATATGCTTAGCTTGACTCCGAAAACAACCATACTTACTGTTGCAACAACAAAGCTGGGAACGGCTATTCCTATGGTAACAAAAAACATTATTGCTCTGTCGGCTCCTGTATTTTTCTTAAGTGCACTAATGGTCCCCAGAATGGTTCCGAAAACTATTGCAATAGCACTTGCAAAAAGGCCAAGCTTGAGTGAGTATGGGAACTTTCTCACAATAATCTCTCCGACACTCTGACCTGCGAGCTTTATAGATTCGCCCAAATCACCCTTAAGGATATTTTTTGCATAAATCCCGTATTGAGTCAAAAGAGGTTTGTCCAGTCCGTATTTGGCTTCAAGGTTAGCCATGATTTCAGGAGTTATTTTTCTATCTCCCAAAAATGGATTACCGGGGGTTAAGTGCATCAGGAAAAAAGTTAATGTAAACATAATCCATAATGTAAGCAATGAAACTAATAACCGTTTTAAAATGTATTTCAGCATACGACCTCCATGTGTTTGCTGTGACCCTATAACACAGCATGTAGTAAAGTATAAATCCAGCCTCGCTATCTAAATAAATCGAATAAATTAAACTATACCGATCACGTACTTATATAAATGTTTAAAAGTCTTTAATACTATAGCTATGGTCCATGTTCACTAATTTGAATGAACAAATATGTCTCTATCAATTGAATTAATATAAGGTTACCATAAAAAGTATATCAGTATCATTTAATCAGTGCAAATACTGTCGAATTATAAACAAATAATGATATTACAATCACGCATTATACTACAAAGAGAAGCTGAATTCAATAATTTAATACTTCCAATATAAGTTCAAATAGCTGTAAATACCAGTATTTGGTGGTAATTTTAAATACCGACGAAAATCGATTTGTAATTTTGTAAATAATACCCATTAATGGAGTACTGCATTAACGCTTTATTAAGGTAATGCTATAGTAAACTCATTATGATTATGAATTATGGTAACACTGTAAATAGTTACATTGGTTGGTAAAAACTAAGCTGGAGCTATCTTTATAGCATACTAATAATTATTGCCTATTGTTAGTTCTGCATACTAATGAATTTAAACCAGCCCAAGATATTTATATCTTATAGATACCAGTACGGAATATGGTACGTAAGTTGAAATGACTATTGACAGCAGTATGTGTAAATTATATACTATTAATAAAAGCAAACGATTGCACTGACCTTTATTAATAGTAATATTCTTATATTAGCCGGGGGATACAGTGAAGAAAATAACTACGATAAACGATGTTGCCAGAGAAGCAGGTGTTGCAGCGTCAACAGTTTCCAGAGTTCTGGCTGACAGTCCTAGAATCAGCACTGAAACTAAGGAACGTATAAATAAAATTATACAGGAGCTTGATTATCATCCAAACATCATTGCACGGTCACTGGCCAGTAAAACCACAAATATTGTAGCAATAGTGATACCTGAACTAACTGAAAAAGCCTTTAGGCATCCTTTTTTTCCCGAGATAATAAGAGGTATTACAGCAATGGCTCATAAGAGCAATTATAACATTCTTCTTACAAGTGTATCTGACGTCAGAGAAGAAAGGAAATACATCAGGGAGCTGATTAACGGAGGAATTGTTGGTGGCCTTATCATGTTGGCTTCCCGTACTAAGGACCCGTGTATTACCGAACTCAAAAAGTCCAGATTTCCATTTGTTGTGGTAGGAAGGCCTCAAATTGATGAAGATATCAATTGGGTGGATAACAACAACCTATCGATTGCTTATGATTTGACCATGCATCTCATTGAGCAGGGACATAGAAAAATAGCTTTTGTAGGGCTGACTCCAGAATTTGTTGTTACGATGGACCGATACGAAGGCTATAAAAAGGCTCTGCAGGATAGTAACATTGATATCAACCCGGATTTAGTTCTTAATGGCAGGTATATAGATGATGCTGGTTATGAACTTGCTGAGCAGCTTGATGCTCGAGGTTCAGCATATACAGCGGTTATTGCCTGTGATGATTTGATTGCCTTTGGTTTTATGAAATATTTGAACGAAAAAGGTATTAAAATTCCTGACGACATTGCCGTTGCAGGTTTTAACAACTTCCCCCTGTGTGAATATACAACTCCCACACTTACCTCTGTTAAAGTGAATGAGTTTGAACTCGGCGCTAAGGCCTTTAAAATACTTTACTCAAATATAGAAGAAGGTGTAAAGAGCTTTAACAGATCCATTATTCCGGCAGAACTGATAATAAGAAATTCAACATCAAAAAGACTATGAATAAGTTAAACAACTATATGTTTTAAAAATAGAAGATATAGATTTCGAGTTATTTATCCAGAGCACATACATTTAATATCATTAGCTGTATGTGCGTTTTAGGAATGTTTGCGCAAACGATTGCATATTTTGCTTCATCGATAACTTCCTCCGCTTTGTTATCATAAACTTTTTCGTAGTGCGTTTGTATGCAAATACTGTGCAACAAATTTCTCGATATAAACTAGCTTTTGAGATAGTAAGTGAAATAATAAGGAGGATGAAAGGAAATGTCAAAGATAATGAGGCCGCGGCAACCACACCAGTATTAAGGCGAAACAGATTAAGGAAGAAATATCAATAAAAAATTTATGCAACTATTGGAGACACAATGAGCAATATTTTAAAACTTTTGGATAGGCTGGAGAAACAAAGTGATGTTTATGACAGACCGTATAATATTCCCGAGGCTTGGAACTATTTCGGCTACACCGAATTTGAAAGGACCAGACCAGGGGAAATACAAGTAAATCCCGTTGATTTTTATTCAGAATGCATCAGGAATAACATACTTAAACTGGCTGAAAAGGATAAGAACTATCTTCCGGCACTTGAGGCCAGTGGTAAATGCTGTGACGATATATCCGGCACGACTGTCTACAGCATGCTGCCACGAATGCTTACTGCATGGGAACATGGAGAAAAGGGACGGATACATTCAGGAACCTTCTTAAAATCATTATGCTATCTTCCGTATCTAAAAGGTATGGGAGTAGATATAATTTATCTGCTGCCGGTTTTTGAAACAAGTGAAATGTATAAAAAGGGCGAGAAGGCCAGCCCATATGCCATAAAAAATATTTACAGGCTTGATCCCGATTTACATGATCCTCTTACAGGGGAAGATAAAACTTTTATAGAAACCGAATTCAGAGCCTTTATTGAAGCCTGCCATATCCTTAACATTCGAGTAATGCTGGACTTCGTATTCAGAACCTTCTCAAGGGATAATGATCTGCTTGTAGAGCACCCCGAATGGCTTTACTGGATAAAACTCAGTAGCAATGAATCCTTTAACGCTCCAACTCTTGAGTCAGATAGGCAGCTTATACTAGTAGATGATGATAATCTACATAGTCTGTACAACAGTTCCAGGTTCACCGAGTACAAGGAACAGTTTACTTTCCCTCCTAATGTGCTGGATAAGGCGAAATGGGATGCAGTGGTGAAAAAGCACAAGGAAAAAGGAGAAAACATATTAAAGCTCGTTGAGAATGAATTTGGGATAACTACCATGCCGGGGTTCTCAAATGTTCTGAATGATCCTCAGCCGCCTTGGAAGGATGTAACCTACCCCAAGTTTTACTTTGACAGTCATAAGAAAGTAGTAAAATATATTGACCCTTCGTCCCCTGACTTTCTTATGCAGGATGGGGTATCGCTGAATAAGTATCACGGTAGTACAAAAAATGTTGAACTGTGGAGCTATATCGAAGGTGTAATACCTTACTATCAGCAGAATTACGGGATTGACGGTGCCAGAATAGATATGGGTCATGCTCTTCCTGCCGAGTTAAACAAGAGTATTATACGAAAGGCAAAAGAGAATAATAGTAATTTTCTGCTTTGGTCAGAAGAATTTCTAGTTGAGAAATCGGCTCAGGCATCAAGGGACGGTTTTCATTTTATCAGTGGTTTTCTTTATGGAATGTATAAGGAAATACAGGAGATGGATTTTAATAAGAAGTTATTTGAGGATACTCTTCTGCTTTCTGAATTACCTGTTGCTGCGGCAATGGAGACTCCTGATACTCCGAGGTCGGCATACATCCATAATAAATCGCTGCTTGAGATAATCACCTTTATAAATGGTTTTATACCAAACAAGGTACTCTTCATAAATAACGGTCAGGAATTGATGGAATACCAGCCAATGAATTTAGGGCTTGACAATACCGAGGCCGGAAGATTTATTCTGAAAAAAACCGACCCTATGTACGGAAAACTTGCTTTTTTCGATAGCTACTATTTGAAATGGACTTCAGAGGATAGAAAATGGATTGAAGGGATAATTAATAAAGTCAATACTTTGAATAAGGAGTATAAAGCACTTGTTTCGAGAAAAGACAACTTTTATCTGATCCCAGACTTTAATAGGAGCCTTGTCACGGCAATAATGTATTTTGACAGCTCAACCGGACAGAATTTTATTCTATTGGTAAACAGAAGCCTGGAAAAGAAAGTAGCTATCTTAATAAAAGATATACTGCCAGAAGCCATTAGCCGAGAGTTAGGCACATCAAGGGTAAAATACAGTAATGCAAACAGGACTGAAATTGATATTTACAAGGAGATATGGCTTTCTGAAGGAGAAATTATTGCGGTAGAAGTTGATCTGAATAATTACGGCAAAAATACATAGTACAAGTATTTTTGAAGAATACAAAGCACTAATATATTTATATATACCTAAAGATTAAAAGGGGAATTGTCAATATCCTCGGAAATGGAGATTATTATGATTAAGAACAGGAAAAAGACTGCGTACTTCTGTATGGAATTTGGACTCCATGAAGATTTTAAAATATATTCGGGGGGGCTGGGAATTCTTGCGGGAGATATATTGAAGGCTGCCAAAGACGGCCATTATCCTATGGTTGGTGTAGGCATCTTGTGGAGACAGGGATATACCACACAGCTTATAGGTGAAGACGGTACACCTTACGACTGCTATCCTGAATACAGATACAGTTTTCTTGAGGATATGAAGGTTGAAATCGAACTGGAGATCAGGGGTAGAACTGTAAAATGCAAGGTCTGGAAATGCAGCAAATATAATAATGTGGATTTATACCTACTAGACACAAATATACCTGGAAACGATGATTTTTACATAACTGGGCAGCTTTATGGATGGTTCTCGGAGGAAAGAATTGCCCAGGAGATGGTACTGGGAATAGGAGGTATAAGAGCCCTTCAAAAAATGGGGCTTGATGTGGATGTGTACCATTTCAATGACAGTCACCCGGTAATAGCAGGGATAGAATTGATAACACAAAAGATGAAGTCCAGTAAGCTTACATTTGAAGAGGCCTGGAAGATAATTAGAGAAAAAATAGTTTTTACCACACATACACCTGTTACAGCGGGAAATGAAGTACATGAGCATTCTTTGCTGGAATATATGGGAGCCTATAACGGTTTATCCTATGAGGAAATGTGCCAGCTTGGCGGTGACCCCTTCAGTATGACAGCTGCCGGTCTACGGCTGTGTAAAAAAGCTAATGCTGTAGCTGCGCTGCATTGTGAAACCGCCAAGAGTATGTGGAAGGATGTGGACAAGGCAGCAGAAATAATTGCTGTTACAAATGGGGTACACAACGGCACCTGGCAGGAGCAAAGAATAGTCAAGACTCTTGAAGATGCCTTCCAGCTTTGGAAGGCCCATACCGAAGTAAAAAAAGAAATGCTGGAGGAAATTTATAAAAGAAACAGAGTAAGGCTTGACCCAGATGTACTTACCATCGGTTTTGCAAGAAGAGCGGCACCCTATAAAAGGGGCGATCTCATTTTCGGCAACAAGGCAATAATTGAGCCTCTGCTGGAAAAAGGTAAGCTGCAGATAATCTTTTCAGGGAAGGCTCATCCGAATGACCTTACCGGAAAGGGGATAGTTGCCAACCTTTATGCAATGTCTCAAAAATACCCTGGGAGTATTGTATTTTTACAAAACTATGATATGAAAATAGGCAAGCTGCTTACAAGGGGCTGCGATGTCTGGCTCAACAATCCTGTCAGACCCATGGAAGCCTGTGGAACATCAGGAATGAAGGCTGCCATGAATGGGGTACTTAATTTTAGTGTACTTGACGGTTGGTGGCCCGAAGGCTGTATTCACGGAGAAAATGGCTGGCAGATAGGGGATGGTTATGAGGGGGACGATGCCCTTGCGGTTGATTCGAAATCCCTTTACAAAACCCTTCTGGAGGAAGTTATTCCAACCTATTACGAGAACAGGGACAAATGGTTAAAGATGATGCAGGCCAGTATCAGAATGTCTTCACACAACTTCTCTGCTACCCGAATGCTGGACGATTACTATAATTTAATGTACTAGAGCATATTATCTTCTAATAGCTCATAAAGGTCTTTTGCAAGCAGTCGATATAAAAAACCGATCTGCTTGCTTTTTATTATGGAAATAAACCATCCACCATATTATACAGTATACAACAGCACTATGCTCAAACTTCATAGCATAGTGCTGTTGTATTTTTACAATATTTTTTATAAAAAGTTTATATTGAAGCTAAAGAGGTATAAATATTATGATATTATGTTAATATACATGATTAAATATACCCGGAGGGATTCCAGTTGGTTGAAAAAACAGTTTTTCTAACGAAAATAAAACGCAGAATCTTAATTATTGCATTATCGATAATTTCTATAATAATTTTACTTGGTTCATTATTCTATATCTCTAGCAGGAATAGCTATGAGGAACGCACACTGGTAAATGTGCTCGGAAGGCAGAGAATGCTTAGCCAGATGCTGGCAAAGGATGCCAGCAGACTGTATGCCCTTGTACAGGTTAAGAATTCAGGCAGCATGATTGAGGATGAAAGTGTGGTTGATTCCAAGATAAAGGTGACAAAACATAAAATATCAATTGCCAGGGAAGAGTTCTCAGACACCCTGTCCAGAATTAATAAAGGGTATATTGAAGATCAGAAAGTAAAGGTGAAATTTAATAAAACAAATGCACCCATAAGTATCGACTTACATAATGCTAATATGCTTTGGAAAAAATTTGATCAAGCAGTTGATACCATACTTAATGAAGAAAACTATAATGATGATTTTATTAAATCCACAATTTATATTAATGAAAATAATGAGCAGCTTCTAAGGTACTGTGACAACATAATGGAGCTTACCGTAGGAGAGGCCAAGCAAGAGGCAGTGAAAAGTATGCTTATATCAATTTTGCTGGTTATCCTAGCGTTTATTGTTATTGGTGTATTTGTACGAAACTTATATAAATATATTTTAATGCCCTTAAATGAAATATATAACGGCTTTTCTGATTTGGGTGTATATTATCAAGCGGAATATAAACCATCGTTTATGACTAATCGTGAAATAAAGCCTATAGTCGGTGAAATAAGTAATGTGTTCCACAAAATGGAAAGCATCATTTCGTTAATTGAAAATATCAACAATAATTCTTCCTTTAATGAGGTACTAGACTTCATATTCAAAAGTTTCTCGTCATATATACCATATAATCATATTGGTGTAGCGATTGTAAAGAATAACGGCAAAATCCTTGAGGCATCCCATGGCATTTCTGACGGATCAGTTACAGGATTACCTGAGGCCCTTTTAAATAAAGGATATGAGATAAAGGGTTCAAGTCTTGAAAAAATATTTGATACCGGCGAAGCCAGAATAATAAATGACCTTAAAGAATATTCAGAAAAACATCCACCTAAAGAGTATACAAAGGTAATTTTGGAGGCGGGAATACGCTCATCTATAACGTTGCCACTGAATGTCAACAACAGAAATATAGGAATAATATTCTTTTCAAGTAAGGATAAAAGTGTGTATACCCAGGAACATTGTAAATTTCTAAAGGTCCTTGCCAACAGTATAGCAATCACTTTTGAAAAGAATATATTTGTTGATGATTTACTTTACAGCGGCCTATTGGCGCTGGCGAAGCTCGCTGAGGCAAGGGATGAAGATACTGCTGACCATTTGGAAAGAATGAAGAAATATGCCAGATTGATTACAGAGTTATTATACGCAGACAGTAATTACAGAAAGGAAATTTCACCGGAGTATATTAATGACATTGAACGGTTCAGTCCTATGCATGACATAGGAAAGGTGGGAATACGGGATGCAATTCTTTTAAAGCCAGGAAAGCTTACCAGTGAAGAATTTGAAGAGATGAAAATGCATGCCAGATTTGGTGCTGAAGTGTTGAAAACCGCTGAAAATAATATAGAGAAAAATGGAAAGAGCTTGTTTAAACTTGGTATTGAAATAGCTGAGGGTCATCACGAAAAGTGGGATGGTTCAGGCTATCCAAATGGGAAGGCGGGGACTGAAATACCATTGAGCGCTAGAATTGTAGCAGTAGCCGATGTATTTGATGCTCTGTCAAGCAGGAGGCCCTATAAGGAACCCTTTCCTTTTGATACCTCCTTCAGTATGATAATTGAGGGTGGAGGAAAACATTTCGATCCGGAAATTGTCAGAGTTTTTGAACAGAACAAGGATAAAATATTTGAATTGTATAAGAGTTTTTACTAAAAGAAGGAGTATAGTCGGCCACTTTCTAGTAGCTTACCATACTCCTTCTCTTTAATTAAATTTACGCCTCTATTCCGAAGTAATTTGCAGCATTATTATAACTGATATCCTGAACCATTTTACCCAGTAAAGCCATATCGTTAGGAGCTTCACCCTTATCGACCCAGTTGCCCAGAATATTACATAGTATTCTTCTGAAATACTCATGTCTGATATAGGATAAAAAGCTTCTGGAATCGGTAAGCATTCCTACAAATCTGCCAAGTAGACTTTGGTTTGCCAGAGTAATAAGCTGTTTTTCAATACCATCCTTCTGATCATTAAACCACCAGGCTGATCCGAACTGAACTTTTCCGGGTATATTTCCGTTTTGGAAGCATCCGATTATTGTACCAAGCACTTCATTTTCTCTAGGGTTTACGTGGTACAGTATTGTTTTGGGCAGCTCATCTGTCATATCAAGTGCATTTAAGAAGGCTGATAGGGCTGATGCAAAGATCCAGTCACCGATGGAGTCATAGCCTGTATTTGGACCAAGCTTCTGCAGCATTCTTGTATTGGTGTTGCGCAGTGTACCAATGTGGAGCTGCATTACCCAACCAAGTCTTGAGTATTCTCTCCCAAGGAATATAAGTATCTGAGTCTTGTATACAGCCATTTCTTCAAAAGTCAAGGTTTTACCTGACAACGCTTTTTGCAGAATGGTGGAGGCTTGCTCCTCAGTGCCCTCATGGAATAGGAGCGGCTCAAGACCGTGGTCTGATATTCTGCAGCCGGCCGCATGAAAATACTCTAGTCTTAAGGTTAATGCGTTCTTCAAATCCTGAAAGGTAGTGATTTTTACACCTGTTATCTCACTAAGTTTATGAATCCAAAGGGTAAAGTCTTCCTTATCAATATTCATCCCCTTATCAGGTCGGAAGGCAGGAAGTACCTTTATATCGAAAGTCTTGTCATCGGCAATTATCTTGTGATACTCAAGTGAATCAAGGGGATCGTCTGTTGTACATATAACCTTTACATTTGAACGCTTAATTAGATTTTTAGCAGTAAACTCGTCCCTCTTCAGCATTTCATTACAGCGTTCCCAGATGCTCTCAGCAGTATCGGGGGAAAGGAGCTCAGTTATTCCGAAATAGCGTCTCAGTTCCAAGTGTGTCCAGTGAAATAAAGGATTGCCCAGGCAGTTAGGTATTGTCTCAGCCCACTTGAAAAATTTATCCTTATCGTCCCCAGCTCCGGTAATATATCTCTCATCTATGCCATTGCTTCTAATAGCTCTCCACTTGTAATGGTCGTCTCCCAGCCATAATTCGGTAATATTTCTATACCTTTTATCCTCTGCAATTTCTTTGGGGTTCAGATGGCAGTGGTAATCAAATATAGGCATTTCTTTAGCATAGTTATGATATAACTCAACGGCAGTTGAGGTGTCCAATAAAAAATCTTCATTCAAAAAAGCTTTCACATTTGTTCTCCTTACAAAAATTAGTCTCTGAACAATGACATAAATTTCCTGCAAATATAAATTCTTATAAATTATAAATTCTTATAGTTAATCAAGCATGAAATTCTTAATTGTACTCTGTTATAGGGTCGTAATACAATTATAATACTTCATAATTGTCATAAACATATCATATGTTGCTGCTTTTGATGCAAAAATTGCTATTAACCCCGTAAGGAATTTTTGAGCATAAAGTTAGTATCAACAAAAGTGTCGCTAAAAAATATTTCAGGTAAAGTAACCAGCAAAAAATTCTAAAATAATTTGGGAGTGCGAAATGTGAGAACAAAACTCATCAGTAGATATAACTTTGATACCCTCTTCCTGCAGCTTGGAATTCCAGCGTATGATGGTTTCTTCGGCATCCTTGTGAAAGGTGCTGTGGCCATCACCAATCAAAATAACCGACAGGCCATGTTTCTTCGCGTCCAGACAGGCAGCCTGGACACAGCCGTTGGATACAAGTCCTGTTATAACAAGTGTTGATATATTATTAAATTTCAAATAGGAGGTAAAGGGCTTTTCTTTAAAGATACTGCTATGATTTTTATTAAACAGAACACTTTTAGCCATAGAGGAAATGCTGCTGTCAATCTGCCAGTCATCGGTGTTTTCTCTTGAGAAACTGTTTTTTATGTACCTGTCTTTTGAGTAACCCACACTGAATGTCAATAATTAGTAAAGTTAAATTTTCACTCATTAACAAAGACCTCCATTTCAAGCCAGTTTTCTCTGCTTAGTACAAATAAGGAGCCTAGAAATTCAATGGGAAGTCCATCGGGGGTTTTCCTGAAGGAGGCAGTGCCCTCGGCGGATAATTTAAAACCCCGCTTATTTATCAGTTTACAGGCAGGATGGTTTTCATTGGCAGTACCGCTTGTCAGATGCTCTACGTTTAAGACTGAAAATACATAGCTAATGACTGCTTTGCAGGCCTCAAATGCGTAACCTCTCCGCTGATACGGTGAATATATGCAAAAGCCGAGATCCAGCTCCCTCTCATCTTCACCATTGAGAGATATGAAGCCAATGATTTTACCTGACCTACTTTCACAAACCGCGAGATAGTTATTACCCCTCGCAAAGTCTTTAGTAATATCCTGTATTTCCTTATCAGTTGTGGGAAACTGATAATCATAAATGGCATACTTTGATGCTTCCTTATCAATTACTATCTCTTTTAACTGCTCCCAATCCTCATTAATAAAATTTCTTATAACCAGTCGTTTGGTCATTAAATTGGTCATCGTGTAACCTCCTTATGTAAGGGGCCTTATAAGGGTTTAGCGCAGGTTATTCTACTTCGGCAATATACTCTTAAGTAGGAACAGCTGTTCCCTGTATATAATAATACTATAATATGGATTTAGGGTAGTCAACTGAGTCATTAAGAGTAGGGAGTATTCTTACATCCCGCCGGACGGAGAACATATTCAGAAATCAGATTTTTTATTGTTTGAGAAATTATCATTGCTAAAATAATTATTTACATTGACGCATGGTCAAGTGGTAAACTAATAGTGTAACCGAAGGAGATGTCCCTATATGTCACTGGATTTGAGCCACGAAGCTGCATATTTGATTATTATTGGCTCACATGAAGGGAATGATAAAAAAATATAATAGTTCAATTCGCGTTTCACAACTTGCCGAACCAAGAAAAAAACCTTAAGGGGGGAGAACTGACCGTGATTACAAAACAAAGCAACAACATTATTCCAACTATTCACCGACTTGTTACCGATGAGTACGGAGAAAATTATTGGTTTAACGGCTGCGCTAGATATGTGATGGAATGTTTGGGTGAAAAGGACTACGACTATTGGTTTTTTGCCGGACTGACAGGTGACGTTTTCACACAGCACTACACCTATACTAAGTATTCCGGCGACGCCATGTCAAGCTATATGATGGACGAAAAGCCTGCCGAGTTCGTTGAGGATGTATTCGCCAAATGCGGATACGCCGCTACTTATGTTTCCAACCAAGAAGTACGTAAGAATACCGAAATGTATATGCAAACGCTTATCGGCTATATCGACAAAGGAATCCCTGTCATTGTATGGGGTGAGGCTTTGGTTGGCGTTTTTGTCGGGTACGAGGATTATGGAAAAATCCTGCTGTACATTACCGGGAACAACAACCAACCCGAGCGGATACCCCTTAATAAGGAGCTGGAAGGTAACCCGGATACTAACGGCTGGATTTTTGTGGGAAATAGAAAAGAGGATCGCACGCTTGCCAAGCTTTACCGTGAAGCCATTTCTGCTATCCCGCAACACCTAAGCATAAAAACAAATACTTATTGTTTTGGGGCGGAAGCCTTCAGAGCATGGGCAAAGGATATCAAAACCGGCAAATTTGATGGAATGACAGTCGAAGAATTTGATATTTGGGCGTACTACACAAATTATGTGTGCGTTCTTGCCACTAATGGAAGTTGCTGCCATGAATTTTTGAAACGCGCTCAAGGATTAAACCCAGATATGACATTTTTAGATGAAGTAAGCCGTCTCTACAAGAGAACCGCCGATATGTGGAATAACCAAAACGGTAAGGATTTAGAGGCTTTAGGTGGCGGCTTCAATGTAACACTAGAAACCATGCAAAACGAAGAAAAACGTAATAAAATCGCATCAAAAATCCATGAATTCGGCGATGTGATAGACGAAATAGTGCAGGTGTTGAACAGAGGTTTGAAACGGCGGCTTTAAATTGACCTTTCGTGAAATTGTATCAATAAGTCAATACCACAAACAAAGAAAGCCTGTAAACTTTTAGCTTACAGACTTTCTTTGTTTGGCGCGCCCGGCAGAGATCGAATCCACAACCTTTTGGTCCGTAGCCAAACGCTCTATCCAATTGAGCTACGGGCGCATATCCACACATGATATCACGGTGCACTAAATATATTAATACATCTTGAGCAAAAAAGCAACAGTTTGTTTTATTTACCATGGCAAAAGTATGGACAAAACTTTGACTTATTTAAAATAAAGCTTAAACATAATGTCCCTGCTGTAATTTCCGAACCCTTTTCCGAACAGTGTAACGCCTCCGACATTTTCAGCATTGGGCAGAACAGCTATCTTAAAGGTCCAGTATTTTTGACGAATATCCAAGGAGGATATGGAAACATCTGATACTTTAATACCGTCGATGTAGGTCCCTTCATGAGTTATTCTGATTGCTTTATATAGTCCATACTGCCCGACCTGCAGACTCCACCAGTCAGGAGTAAATTTACCCCTGCTAATTCCGAAGTCTCCGGGACTTGTCCACTGACCCAATCTCTGATCATTCAGAAAGAAGGTTATATCAGAAGGCCAGTTATTATTAACACCGGGTGCTTCAGAACCCAGCTCCATGGATATTTCCAGTTCTTCAGGCTGTTGAACCGAAAGCAGGAAGTTAGGTACCTTGTACTCAATATAGCCCTCGGTAAACCACAAAATACCTGCATTTACTCTTTCAGGGTCTAGAAAGTACCTTGGGTCGTCAAACTGACCGATAACCTTCTCCGGTGTCGCTATTCCGCAGGTTGGTGTAGCATTGAAATCCGAGTAATGACCTATTGGCATGGAAAATTCGTGATAGTTGCGAATTTTGGATTGCTTTGTTGGAAAATCTATCTGTATCGAATCAACATTAAGATAACAAAGTTTTTGTACCGAACCATTAATGCTTTTGCGTTCACAGCGAATTATTTCTGCTGTCTCAAGCTTTTTAACGTGCATCGTTACAATAGCACTGCTTAATCCAAGTTTTTCAGCCAGCTGCTTTATGTTTAAAGGACTTTCAGCCAGCAGATTAATTACTTTTATACGCACGTCACTACTAAGTGCCTCGTAGACAGGCAGCCATTTTTCGGAAATATCTGTTTTCATATAAAAATACAGCCTCCAACACAAGAATTAATACAAGTATAAATCACATCCCAGGGTTTGTAAATAAAAACATTAACAGCTTAAGGGTTTGCATAACATAAAAGCCTTATTTATGTTGTTTAAATATAATATTTAGTGTATTGACATCACATAAGATGAGATATATCATATAGTTATTAACACTACAGTTACTTAATTAATAAAAATATTAATATGAGTGAGGGAGGAAAATAATGAGTAATGCAAAGATGATACTTAATAGGGATTATGTTATAGGCGAAGTCGATAAGAGAATATATGGTTCGTTTATTGAGCACCTTGGAAGAGCGGTTTATGGCGGCATATACGAACCAGGTCACCCGACAGCGGATAAGTACGGCTTTCGTCAGGATGTGGCAGATATGATAAAGGAACTACAGGTACCAATCGTGAGATATCCGGGAGGAAACTTTGTTTCAGGCTACAACTGGGAAGATGGAGTCGGACCCGTTGATAAAAGACCCAGACGTACAGAGCTTGCGTGGATGACAACTGAAACTAATGAGGTCGGAACTAACGAATTTTTTACATGGGCAAAGGAAGTAGGCACAGAAGTTATGATGGCGGTTAACCTCGGAACAAGAGGAGCAGATGCAGCAAGAAATCTTGTTGAATATTGCAACCATCCCGGTGGAACCTACTGGAGTGAACTGAGAAAGTCCCATGGCTATATCCAGCCACATAATATAAAGACCTGGTGTCTGGGTAATGAAATGGACGGACCTTGGCAGATAGGCGCTAAAACTGCAGAAGAATATGGCAGAATAGCCTGTGAAACTGCAAAGGTAATGAAATGGGTTGATCCGACAATTGAACTGGTTGCGTGCGGAAGCTCAAATAGCGCAATGCCAACCTTTGCACAATGGGAAGCGACTGTGCTTGAACATACTTACGATCATGTCGATTATATTTCTCTGCATACTTATTATGGTAACCGTGATAACGATACAGCCAATTACCTTGCCAGGTCAATGGACATGGACGCGTTTATTAAATCAGTAATATCAACCTGCGATTATGTACAAGCTAAGAAGCGCAGCAAGAAGAAGATTAACCTTTCCTTTGACGAATGGAATGTATGGTTCCATTCAAATGAAGCAGACAAGAAAATTGATCGCTGGTCTATAGCACCTCCACAGCTTGAGGATGAATACAACTTTGAAGACGCGTTGTTGGTAGGAAGTATGCTTATAACTCTTTTGAAGAATGCAGACAGAGTAAAGATGGCATGCCTTGCACAGCTTGTAAACGTAATTGCTCCAATTATGACAGAAAACAATGGCGCTGCATGGAAGCAGACTATTTACTATCCATACCTTCATGCATCGGTATTTGGCAGAGGTACTGTTTTAAATCCAATTGTCAAATCTCCAAAGCATGATACCAAGGATTTCACAGATGTTCCGTACATTGATGCAACAGCAGTTATCAGTGAGGATGGAAATGGAGTTACTGTATTTGCGGTTAACAAAAATATGGAGGAAAACATAACGCTGGATATTGAGCTCAATGGTTTGGGACAATTCAAGGTTATAGAACATATTGTTCTTGAGCATTCTGATGTAAAAGCTACAAATACAAAGAAAAACCCAAATAATGTTATTCCTAATTCAAATGGAAATGCAGTATTTGAAGACGGTAATGTAAAGGCTGACCTTAAGAAGCTTTCCTGGAATGTAATAAGACTTAGTAAGATAGGTTGATTTTAAATTATTAGCATTAAGGAAAAATATTTTAAATGGGGCTCTGCGATAAGCAGGGCTCCATTTCTGTTTTTAACTGAATAACATTCCCTTTCATATTGTTAATTCATATAGATGATATTACACCTTTAAATGCTATATAATAAAATATATTGACAGAAAAGTTTCAGCTATGCTACATATGGAGGAGAAACTATATGGATGTAATAACATATTCTCTCAGTGCCGAACAAAAAACGTCAGAACGATACTACAGTTTAATTTCGACTTTTACCGATAAAGTACTCCTGAAAGGACGAAGTCTGTTACAAGCAGCTATTGATGACTACCAGGCTCAAATGTACAGAGAGCGGAATACTTATTTTGAGGAAGGTCTTTTGGAAATATTGGCATTTGGTGTTTACTGGCAACTGTACAGTAAAGCTGCGCTGGAAATGAAAAAAACAGCAGCAGATATTTTAGCTGCGATAAACAGAGTACGGGATACTAAGGTTAAAGAAAAGTTATTTCTAAATCATGTCAAAGGTATTTTATCAACTCTTCTCATCCCTAAAATAAATTACTGTACTAATGCCTCTATTCCCGATTTACGGGGCATTGAGAAATTGATTATTTTTTTAAAAGCTACGGGTGAATTTAATCAGGAAGTAAAAAAGTTTGAAAGCTGGCTTAAATACTTTGGGCAGGTAGGGGTAAAGGAGGCTCGTCAAGTACTGTCTGCCGCAATGAGTTTTACTGACTGGTTCCAGAAGGAATGTTCGTCAGACTTGATTCAATTTACCCCGAAGATTCAACATTTCATTAATAATAAATTGTCTAGCCACAGATGGAAAGAAGATTACATATTTTGTAGCAGCAGGGCGGTGGAATACCATTTGAATATGGTCGGAGCAGAAATAATGAATAGGATTTATCATGACGACTTTCTCCAAAGGAAGGATCGAGTACTATTGCTGCCACACTGCATGACAAATCCAGAAAAGGGTAAATGTAAAGCAGTTGCGGTAGGAAAGGGATACATATGTAAAGCTTGTTCGGAGAGTTGTCAAGTAAACAGTATCTCAAAACTTGGTAGCCAAAATAAATTGAAGGTCTTGCTGGTACCCCATAAATCCTCTATAGCTTCAACAAAAACGGATCAGTCACTTTTTATCGGTGGTTCAGGTGTAATAGGAGTCTCCTGCGTTTTAAATCTTATTTCGGGAGGCTGGATGTTGGAGGAAAAGGGAGCTATACCCCAATGCGTACTGTTGGATTATTGCGGTTGTAAGAATCACTGGCATGAAAGGGGTATACCTACCAGGCTTAACGAAGAGCAGCTAATGAAACTGATAGATACCAATCATATCCGCCTGTAAGCAGAAACGTAAATATGTTAAAATAGTCATAGTATAGTAATATGAATGCGAATGCTTGCAGGCAAAGAGATAGATAAAATTTACCTTGGGGGTCTCATGAAACATATCTTTATTATCAATCCGACAGCAGGAAAAGGAAAATCTCTGGAACTGGTTTCATTTATTCAGGAATGCTTTAAGACCAGAGAACAGGACAAATTGTGTATTGAAATTACAAAGTACGCTGGACATGCCGCTGAGATAGCCAATTCATACGCTGCAGCTGAGGAATGTCGGATATATTCCGTTGGGGGAGACGGCACTGTAAATGAAATAGTTAACGGGATAGCAGGAACATCCTCAGCTATGGGGGTTATACCAACCGGCTCAGGAAATGATTTCATACGCAGTTTGCACTCGGAAACAGATATAAAGACTCTTATAGCCCGTTCAATTGACGGCATTGAGAAAAGCATTGATCTGGCAAAAGTAAATGATAAATATTTCGTAAATATATCTTCTATAGGCTTTGATGCCAATGTAGTTTTCAATGCTATGAAATTTAAGAAAAAACCCGGAATAACAGGAAGTATGGCCTACGTGCTATCTATAATATATACGGTTTTCAAGCACAAAATAAACAGAATTAAAGTAGATATAGACGGCGTAAAGATTGAAATGGACTCCTTATTGGTTGCTGTAGCCAACGGCAAGTATTATGGTGGAGGAATGATGCCTGCCCCTGATGCCGTACTTGATGACGGTCTATTTGATATATGTCTTGTCAGTGAAGTAAGTCGCCGGCAGATTCTCAACCTTTTTCCCAAGTATATGAAGGGGCAGCATGGGGTGCTTAAACAGGTAAGCTTCCATAAGGGACAAAAGATTAAAATTGAAGGTGATGAAGAACTTTGCCTCAATATTGACGGAGAAATCGTATCGGTGGGAACGGTTAACTTTGAGATAATAAAATCGGGAATAAAGGTAATACTCCCGGAGAAAAGACTATAAATGACAACAGTCATATTTTTATTTGATACTACGCGCGCAGATGGGAGGTAATATGAAGTTCATACATACGGGCGACTGGCATATTGGGAAAATAGTAAATGACTTCAGTATGTTGGAGGAACAAAAGAATATATTGGAACAGCTTGTTTCGGTCATTGAAAGGGAAAAGCCTGAGGCGTTGGTGCTGGCGGGGGATATATTTGACAGGAGCATTCCCACTGTAGAAGCTGTTGAACTTGTAGATGATATCTTCTACAAGCTGACTATTGAAATGAAAGTGCCTGTGCTTGCAATTGCCGGCAATCACGATAGTGCTGAACGACTGTCCTTTGCAAGCAGGATTCTGACAAATAACGGTTTACATATTTCGGGAACATTTGGTGGAAACGTACCCTGCATAACTATAAAAGATTCATTCGGGCCAGTAAATTTTTATCTTCTTCCCTACACTGATCCGAGAAATATACGTCACATATACCAGGACAGTCAGGTAGCTACTCATGACGATGCAATGAGAAAAATTCTGGATAAAATTGGACAAGCCTACAACTCAAGAGAAAGAAATGTAATGGTAACTCACGGTTATATAACTCATATGGGAAAGCCAGCGGAGTATGTCAGCGAATCTGAGAGACCTTTAAGTATCGGAGGAACGGACTTCGTTAGCTCGGAATACTTTCAAATGTTTAACTATACGGCCCTCGGGCATCTTCACGCACCTCAGAAGGCAGGTTTTGAGAATGTCAGATATTCGGGCTCGCTTCTAAAATACTCCTTTTCAGAGGTTAACCAGAAAAAAGGTATCACAATAGTTGAGCTGGATGAGAAGGGAAAGGCTGTCTCAAGGCACATAGATCTGACTCCTGCACGGGACATGAGAATAATTAAGGGGCCGCTAAGTGAACTTATCAGTCCCGAGGTTTATAAGAGTGCAAATAACGAGGATTATATACATGCAGTTCTGACCGACAAGGGTGAACTTATTGATCCCATATCCAAATTAAGATCGGTTTATCCTAATATAATGGGACTTTCCAGAGAGGGAGCCGGTCAAAGGGAGAGTTCAAAGACTTCCGCCTCACAGGGCTATAAATCAAAGTCCAAGCTGGAGCTTTTCAAGGAGTTTTATGACTCAATCCAGGGGGAACCGCTGGAAGAGGAAGCAGAGACTGTAATGGCAAGAATTATCGGAGAGATTGAAAAGGAAGGAGTATAGCGGGCGGGTGAGCACGCTTAAGGTCAGCTTGAAAGACCTAGCTAATGCTCGGCTTCCAAACTAAACTAATAATTTATTATCGTACGAAATATTCATTACATTTTTATTAAGTTGACACAAATTGGTGGCCAAAGCGATAAATGGCTTAGGAGGTTAATAAATGAAACCGTTAAATTTGACTATAAGTGCCTTTGGCCCCTATGCCAAAGAACAGCATATTGATTTTACAAAGCTTAAGGAGCAGATTTTTGTTATTTCAGGTCCCACAGGTGCCGGAAAAACCACAATATTTGATGCTATCAGTTTTGCGCTTTTTGGAGAGGCATCTGGCAGCAGCCGTGACAGAGATAGCCTCAGAAGCGACTTTGCCCTGCCTGGGACAGAAACGTACATAGAAATGGAATTTGAGCTGAGAGGTAAAGTGTATAAAATTAAAAGGTCTCCCCAGCAGGAGCAGAAAAAGCTCAGGGGTGAGGGCTACACCATAAGAAATGCAGATGCCGAGCTGCTGCTGCCTGATGGTACACTAATTACCAAAATAGCTAACGTAGATGAAAAAATAAATGAACTGCTGGGCATAAATAAAGCACAGTTCAAGCAGATAGTAATGCTGCCCCAGGGTGAGTTCAGAAAGCTGCTGGAGGCAGACAGCAGCGAAAGGGAGCTGATATTCAGGAAAATTTTTGGCACCGAAGGCTTTGCTGAGATACAGAGAAGACTTGACGATGAGAGCAGGGAGCTTTACAAGCGTGTGCATGACATAAAGACTCAGATGGATACACATATCAGGCATGTGGATACCGGTGAAAATCAGTTTCTTGAAGAGGTCCGAAATTCAAAAAACATTAATATTCAAATTTTTATGGAAAAACTGACTGAAGCAGCAGCTTGTGATAACAACAGCCTGGAAGCTGTTAATTACCGGCTTCAGCACATTATACAAAAGCAGGGAAGCTTAAAGGAAGAAATAGCCAGGGCAGTTGAAATTAATAGGAAACTTGCAAACAAAGAGCAGCTAACCCTCGAATACAATGGTGCCTTAAGCAGGGTGGAGGAATACAGACAAAAGGAAACAGCGCTTGATTATTCCAGAAAGGCTTTGCCTATTGCCGAGGTTGATGAGCAATTAAAAAAGGCCGGTCAGAATATAATTATCAAGACCGCACAGCTTGAGCAGGCAAAGCAGAAAGTTCAGAAGCATAGAGAAGAGTTTGAATTGGCACAGCAGCTTTTCAATTCCGAGAAGGAAAAAGAGCCTTCAAGAAGAAAGCTGGAGGCTGAACTGGCGCTTCTAAATAACATGCTCCCAAAGGTTATGCAGTACGATAAGACCATAAAAGCTCTGGAAGCAGTTAAGCGTAAGGGTGACGAAATAAGACTGGAACTGGAGCAGTCTGTTAAAAAACTGGAGCAGGAAAAAAATAGTTACAGGGCTCAGGAAGAGAAGCTGAGGAGCGTATACTTTGCCGAGACCGAAAGTATCAGGCTGGACAAGGAAATAACGGCAAATAAAAAGCTCCTTCTGGAGCTGGACAGCATAAAAAAGCTAATAGAAGTCTGTTTTGAGCAGAACAACAGTTATACTGCACTAAAAAAGTCCTTTGAAAGCTTTGATACTGAATATATACATTTCCGCAGCAGGATGGAGCAGGAGGAGGACAATTATCTCAGGGGACAAGCCGGGCTTATGGCAAAAACACTTAAGGATAACTGCCCCTGTCCGGTTTGCGGATCGACAGAGCATCCTGCTCCTGCTTCGGCTTCTGATAATGTAACTGACCAGCAGATAAAGGAGTTAAAGCAGGAATTTGCTGCTTTAAATGAACAGAGGACCGAACGGTTAAAAGAGTTATCCGAACTTAACGGGAATATAGACAGCAAAAGGCTGGAGATAGAAAATCGGCTCTCTTCGCTTGAAAATGGCTTACTTCCTGAAAGTATTTCCAAAACAGACGAAGGGAAGACCAGAGCTTTAACATTGGATGAGAATATCAACAGTAATAACGTCAATAACAGCTATAGCTGTATATCTGAACTGGAAACAGTAAAAGAGAAAATAATTCTTAAAGGGACTGCTTTAAAGGCTGCAACCATGTCGCTTATTTCCTCTTACAAGGAAAAGAGCGAACTTGCAGGCAGAAAAGAGGAATTTGAGAAACGATACAGAGAAAGTGCGGAGAATATCAAGAAAATTGAGGATGCTCTTAACCAGCAAAATGAGAAGAAAACAGCCATCACCGAAGAGCTTGCACGTACTCAGTCGGAGACAGCAGCTATTGAACAGGAAGTGCCCGGTGACATGCGGTCCATAGCGAAACTAAACTCAGCACTGGAGGAGATAAAGCGCGCAATAACCGATCTGGAGACGGGCTTAAAAAATGCTGAGCGCGCTCAGGAACTGGCACGGCAGGCCTTGAGCGTTGCTGAAAAGGAGTTAGCAGTAGTGACTACCTCGTTAAAGGAGAGTATGGAGGAGCAGGATCGCTTGAAAAAGTTGCTGGAGGAGAGGCTCAAGGCCTCAGGGTTTGAGGATTATAGACATTTTATTTCCATGATAAAGAGTCAGCAGGAGTTGAATTCCTTACAGGCGGACATTACTGAATATTACCAAAGACTGCAGTCATTAAAAGATATGCTCACACGCCTTGAGGAGGAAACAAAAGCTTTAAAAACCCAGGAGATAGGCCTGCTTGAACAGAACTATCAGAAGCTGCTGGAAGAACAAAACCTCCTGCAGGAACAGCAGAATATTCTTTTCTCCAGATATTCAAACAATACAAAAACCCTGGAACAGCTCAGAGAGATAATTACACGTCTTGAGATGCTTGAGAAAAAATATAATATCATCGGGGAACTCTCAAGGATAGCAAAGGGTGATAATCCGCAAAGATTAACCTTTGAAAGGTATGTTCTGGCTGCATATTTTGACGAAATAATAACTGCAGCCAATCTGCGACTGGAAAAGATGACAGGCTCAAGATATCAGCTTCAAAGGAAAGAGGATAAAAGTAAAGGCCGTGCACAACAAGGTTTGGAGTTGGAAGTTTATGATAATTATACCGGGAAATCACGGCATGTCAAGACTCTGTCTGGAGGAGAGGGATTTAAGGCATCCCTGGCATTAGCACTAGGTTTAGCGGATGTAGTTCAGTCTTATTCGGGAGGTATAAGCCTTGATACGTTATTCATTGATGAAGGCTTCGGGTCACTTGATCCGGAATCACTTGACAGTGCTATACAATGTCTAGTAGAGATTCAGAAAACCGGTAGGCTGGTAGGTGTAATATCCCACGTGGTCGAATTGAAGGAGAGAATAAAGTCAGTATTAGAAATTATTTTAAAAAAAGAGGGAAGTTTTGTAGATTTCTGCGTATAATATATAAAATATAATAAAAAACGAATTATACCAAGTATATTATAGGAGAATGCTATGGAAAAGAATTCAATTCTAATAAGGAACGAAGTTGAAGCAAATAAATTTGCCTCTAAGGTCATGCTGGGTACCAATACCTTTGCAATAATAGTTTACATACTTAATGTTTTGGACATATTTGTTGTAGATGATACCCGAATGACTATAGCCATGTCTTTGGCAGTGGCGCTTCTTACTCTTCCGTTTATTGTTGTTCAGGGCTTTAAGAGGCAGGATACGTGGGTAAAGTATATGACGGTAACGGCAGCAATACTGATGGTAGGGGTATTGTCAACGTTGTTAAGCTATCATGTAGTAGTTTTGTACGCTTTTCCCTTTGCAATCGCAAGCCTGTTTTTCTCCAGAAGACTTAGCTGGTACACAGCAGTGACAGCAATTATTATTTTAAATATTTCACAGCTTCTGGTTATACCTTTGGGTGGGATACCCGATGACAATTTAAATGATATCTACAGCACTATTGTATATGGAATGGTTCCGAGAACCATACAGCTTATAATACTATCTGTTATATTTATCGTTTTATCAAAAAGGACACGCAATATGTTAAGTAACATAATGGGTGCTGAAGAACAGCAGGAAATGTTCAGCAAAATGCTTAAGGTTACAAAAAAATCTACTGACGTATCAAACGTTCTTGCTCAATCAGTCAGTAACCTATCACTTATGACTGAAAATACAACCAAAGCAAATGAATCTATTGCCAATAAGACGTCAAGAATAGCCGAAGGCTCAAAACAGTCTATAATAAATATTGAGGAAACCACAGAAATTGTGGCAGATATGTCCACCAACATTGATAAAATAACACATGAAGGAATGCAGCTCTCTGAGCTATCAGAGCAGATACGAGCATTATCCGAGAACAGCGTTGTTATTATGAAGTCGGCGGTAGACGAAATGAATGCAATTGCTGAGGCTACAAGGCAGAGCAAAGAGACTATTGCTAAACTGGAAAGTCGGTCAGGGGAGATTTCAAAATTTGTTGAAGTAATCACCCAAATATCATCCCAAACCAACCTTCTGGCTCTGAATGCTTCCATAGAGTCAGCCAGAGCAGGGGAACAGGGTAAGGGTTTTGCAGTAGTGGCCCAGGAAATAAGAAATCTTGCTGAGGGTTCACAGAAAGCAGCAAAGGATATTGCGGCACTTATCAGAGAAATAATGGAAGACACCGAAGATGCTGTGAAAGCAATGGATACCGGATCTGAAATGGTTGACAGGGGAATGGCTATAATTGAACAGGCTAGAACTTCCTTTACCCAGGTGGCCGATGCAAATAGTGAAATGAGAGAGAAGCTCGCTGTAGTAAGCGAGGATACCAGAGAGGCAGCCATATGCAGTCACAAGGTAGTCGGTATGGTTGCATCGGTTAAGGAAATCAGCACCGGTACACTTAGAGATCTTGAGCAGATAGCAATGGCAAGTGAGGAGCTGGTTGCCTCCATGGAGGAATTGGACTCATCTGTAGATAGCATTGAAAACATGTCAAAAGAACTGGTTGAGGTAGTTAATTAACATGAATTTTAAATAGTGATAGATAAGATTTAAATAGTTATAATTAAAATAGCATAGGTTTAAAATAGTATGATTAGTTTTAATGTCAAATAAGGCCGTCACTTCCCTGGTGACGGCCTTATTTAGCTGTGCGCCCAGCATGGGCGCTTTCTCGTCGGTGAAAGTCCGATACGGGGGTTGATAGTGCCAACCGTTAGCCAAGAGCAAGGGTGTCCTCGGTGACGAGGAATCTGAAGGAAGCTGGAGGCAAAG
>JAEYWA010000014.1 GCA_023431385.1 Bacillota bacterium
TTCCATCGGGGCCTACAGTGACATCAGGTGCATAAAGGCACATGCTGCCGTCAGGATTGAGGGGATCATCGGTCTTTTTGTAAATAACCCCTTCATAGGTCCAGTTGCCGAGATCATCAACCGGTGCGGACCAGCAGACATAATCATTTAAACAATATACATATCCGTTGAATCGGTCATGTGATCCATAAACATAAACCCTGTTGTTAAAAACATAGGGTTCAGCATCTGGTATGTATTCCCAGGATGGAAGATATGGATTAAAACCTTGTTTTTTCATTAACTACCTCACTCCTTTTTTATATTTGATGGTAGGATATCATTGAAAACGTAACTAGTCAATTACATTAAAAAATTGTATATAAAATCTATAAAAACAAACAAATGAATATTGTGCAAAGCAGGATTTTTATGTATATATAGGTGTGGCAGGCTAAAAATAAGGCATTTTCTTAAAACGACCCGGTGAGATACCCACGCATCGGGTAAACTGTTTTGTAAAGGAATAGGCGTCGCTATAGCCGGTAAGTTGAGCAGCTTCCTTAATAGAAACGCCTGATAATATCATAAGCTTGGCATGTTTCATTTTCTGTTCGATTCTATATTGTAAAGGTGAGACACCAACGTACTTGCGAAACTGCTTGCGGAAGTTCTCATAGCTCATGTGCAGGGTAGCAGCTACTCCTTCAAGAGAAATCTCTCTATGAACGTCACCTGAGAGCAGGCGGCAGGCTTGTTCAATTACCTCCCTTGCTGAACCGGCAGGGGAGGTAATTGAAGGACGGCTGACAAGGGACAGCACTATTTCCTGAGCTTTAAGAGCTATAAAAGGAAGTTCGCTATCTTCTGCCGTCTTGAGTTTATGTAAAAACCTGGAGAATTGATTCAGCATGTTGTCATCATAGTATGACTGAATCACTGGGGTATCTGACGGCAGCAGGTTCAGACTGTTTAAGTAATTGTAGGTGGAACGGCCGAAGCTGATAAAAAATTCAACCCAGCTGCCGTCGGGAGTTATCTCTGTGGAGTGGCAGACTCCCGGTACACGCTGTACAAAATCTCCTGCTCGGATAGGTATTATTCTCATGTCAGGGGTATAATAGCGGCCACTTCCGGATAATAAAAGAAAGCCGCTGTAATAATCGATCATAAAATTGTACTGGGATTGTTCCTCTGTTGTTTTTGGCATAAAGCCACAGGCCAGAATACCATTGGTTGGGTCTGTTCCTATACAACGGTAAACAACATCTTTTTTTGTTTCCATAACTCAATCCTTTCAGAGGGGCACACCCTCCTGGTATTATACCAAAACGGATAAAATAATAACCAATAGAAATATTTCGTTTGAATATAAAATATCATATAATATTCACATATACAATTGTATTTTAAGAATGGCGAAGGAATAGCTTTTATATACCAAATAAGATAAAAGGAGCAGATTATGAACAGAGAATGGGAAAATCAGTATATCACTCAAATAAACAGATATCCGATGCATTCTCCCTACGGAGCTTATGAGTCTGTTGAACAGGCAATGAATTGTGACCGCCGGGCTTCAAAATTTGTAAAAAGTCTGAGCGGGAAATGGAAGTTCAAGCTTGCTGAGAATCCCCAGCTGGCACCGGAAGGTTTCTACCAGTTAAATTATGATACTTCCGGCTGGGAGGATATACCTGTGCCTTCAAACTGGGAGCTGCATGGATACGGCAAGCCGGTTTATACCAATATTAAGTATCCCTTTAAGAGGGAGGGGGTCGGGTCTCATTATGAGATAGAGATAGCCGAGGGGCAGATGGAACTCAACGCGCCCCTGGTGCCGGAAATAAACCTGACAGGCTGCTACCGGACTGGTTTTGAAGTACCGGATTATTTCGATGGGAAAGATGTATTTATAGAATTCGGGGGAGTTGAGTCCTGTTTTTACCTCTGGGTTAATGGAATTGAAATGGGCTTTTCAAAGGACAGTAAGCTGGATGCATCCTTTGATATTACAGATGCCGTTCAACCGGGGAAAAATGAGCTGGCGGTAAAGGTGCTTCAATATTGTGACGGTTCGTATCTAGAGGATCAGGATTACTGGCACTTGTCAGGTATCTACCGGGATGTAAAAATTTATGCAAAGTCTAAACAAAGGCTTCTTGACTATAAGGTTGAAACCCTTTTTAAGGACAATAACTTTCAAGAAGCCGAGTTGCGAGTAGTTCTTCAACCAAACAACAGGGTAAGGGGTTATGGTGAATGCCAGGTGAAAGGAAGTCTCTATAACGCTGAACAGGAATTGGTCACTGCTTTTCTAAGTCAGCCCTATGCCAAATGCGGCGTATATCTTGAACAGAAATTTACCGCCTTTTCATCTGTCATTGTGGAAAATCCTCATTTATGGTCTGAAGAAGAGCCATATTTATATACATTAGTTCTGGAGACGTTAGACAAAAACGGATGTGTAACAGATATAGAAAGTACCAAAGTAGGCTTTCGTAAGGTGGAAATAGGTAGAGATGGCGTACTTTACCTAAATGGCAGGAGATTGCTGGTCCGGGGGGTAAACTTGCACGAATTCTGTCCCGAAACAGGCAGGTATGTTTCTGAGGAGTACATGAGACAGCAGCTCTTAACCATGAAACAGCTCAATTTCAATGCAGTTCGGACCAGCCACTATCCTCATGCAAGTGAATGGTATGAACTCTGTGATGAGCTGGGGATATACGTTGTGGATGAAGCCAATCTTGAAACCCACGAGTTCGGCGGTCAGTTAAGCTCCTCAGCTGAATGGACTGCTGCATATATGGAACGTGCTACCAGGATGGTACTCAGGGATAAAAATCATCCTTCGATAATTATCTGGTCCCTTGGAAATGAATCGGGGGTGGGAGCAAATCAGGCAGCAATGTATGGCTGGATAAAGGAATATGACAGGACCAGGTATGTTCAGTATGAATCCTGCAACCCTGAAAGTAATATTACCGATATAATCTGCGCAATGTATCCGTCCAGAGACTGGATAGAACAAAAGATGGCGGAGCATGAGGATCTGAGACCCTTTATAATGTGTGAGTATGCCTATGCAAAAAGCAACAGCAACGGAAACTTTAAAATGTATTGGGATCTGGTGGAAAAGTATCCGCGCTTTCAGGGCGGGTTCATATGGGATTTCCAGGATAAGGCCCTGGTACAGCTGGAAAATGGGGTTTCAAGATATGTATATGGAGGGGCTTTTAATGAAGAGGTGGTTGATCCCATAGAGGATATGTGTCTGAACGGAGTGGTTCTGCCTGATCTGAGCTGGAAGCCGGCTGCATTTGAAATAAAGAATTGCCAGGCCCCGGTGATAATTTTTCATGATGGAAGCCCATACCCTGAAGCCGGTGCCTATAAAATAAAGAATAACTATATGTTTAAGGACCTGAGTCATTTGTGCCTTACCTGGGAACTACAGTGCGACGGGAAAATTGTGGATAGAGGAATTATGAAACAGTATTTTACGGCTTCCGCAAAGACGGATACTCTGGAATATGTTTTGAAGCCTGAGAATGTATATGGGGAAGCTTTTGTGAACATCACAGTCTCCTTAAATGAGGATATGCCTTATGCTAAAAAGGGGCATGTTATTTATGCTTATCAAATCCCCCTGCAGGAGTCGGTAAATAGAGGTCAGGAGGTTTGTATTAGCCATAAGAAACTGACTATGAGTGAAACTCCCCGAGAAATTTTAATACAGGGTCAAGATACAGAAGTATGTTTTGACAAGGAAAACTGTATATTCACAAAGGCAGTTTTTAACGGAATTGAGAGCTTTTTGGGATGCGGGGATAATTTTTACCGGGCTGTAACGGGTATTGACGAAGGCTGTAGAAATTCCGGGGGCAATTATGCGACCGACTGGAAGGCCTGGGGCTTAAATAACCTGAAAATAAATTCCATAAAAATAGATACTGCCGTCTCTGACTCGCAAATATTTATTTTTACAAATGTGGCATACAATGATGATAAATTACTTGTTTCCACGCAGTACAGGATAGGCAGCAGAGGTATGGAGGTTGATAAAACTGTTATTAATAACTGTCCCGGTGAAACAATTCCAAGAATCGGATTAACATTAATGCTTCCTGAGGATAAGCAACAAATAACCTGGTATGGAAGAGGGCCCTGGGAGAATTATGCAGACAGAAAGGACTCAGCCCATATAGGCTGTTACAGTAGTACTGTTTCTGAACAGTATACACCCTATGTGAAGCCTGTGGAGTGCGGTGGAAAAGAAGATGTGAGATATGTCCTCATACAGGACCAAAAGGGATGCGGCCTACGTATCTCTGGAGCTGTACCGTTCCATTTTGATATTCATGATTACTCTGTGGAGGTCTGCGATAAAGCCATGTATGAACAGGAGCTGGTAAAGGATAAATATGTTCATCTCAATATAGACCATTTACATGCCGGCTTGGGGGGAGACAACGGCTGGTCTAAAAATATTCATCCTGAGTATCGCATTGGAAAAGGTTTTTACCACTACAAATTTATAATAGAAGTTGTTTGAAATTATTACTGAGACAGGTATATAAGAGCTTGCGAGCATACGCAGGACGACAGTATAAGCAGGCACCTAAAAAAATGCATTTGCATTTTTTTAGGTGCCTGCTCTGGATTTTAGCATAACATTTTAAAGTATTTCTTAGCTGATAGAGTCTGTAGAAATATTTGCACAAAGTATAAAGTTTTGAATATTTACATTACAAATGTTTGATGTTTAAATTAGGCTCAGATAGTCCATGAAAATTTTAACTTTACAATTTCAATATTAGCAGATTTTTACTGCTGGAATAGGAGCTAGTTTGATGCAAACAACGAGAAACGTGGCTGCACCTGGAACTGATAAGGTATATATCAGGAAAAGCAACAGTTTAGTAAAACATTTAAAAGGAACCTGGCAGTTATATGCCTTATTACTGCTGCCAATAATTTTTTTAGCCGTATTTAGTTATTATCCCATGTACGGGGCTATAATAGCTTTTAAAGATTATAATATAAGAGCTGGAATACTGGGAAGTCCCTGGGCAGATAATTATGGGTTTGCTAACTTTATAAGATTTTTCGGAAACTACAATTTTATTGAATGCCTGCGAAATACCTTATGGATTTCTGTATATACAATATTGGTAAGTTTTCCATGTGCAATTATTTTGGCTATAAGTCTTAATTATATTATAAATGTCAGATATAAAAAGGCGGTTCAGCTGGTATCTTACTTTCCATACTTCATATCAACAATTGTACTTGTCGGTATGATAAATATACTCTTCAATACAAATACCGGTGCTATTGGCAGTATAATTTACAGTATTACAGGAACGAATGTTCTGGCCAGTGCCTCTGCTTTTTCGTCACTGTATGTATGGTCAGGAATATGGCAGTCGGTGGGCTTTAACGCAATTATTTATATGGCGGCGTTGTCAGGCGTGGATATGCAGCTCCATGAAGCAGCTACAGTCGACGGAGCAACTATTTTGCAGAGGATAAGGCATATTGATTTGCCCGCAATAATCCCCACAGCTGTAATATTACTGATTCTAAATGTTGGGGGTATTTTAAACATTGGATATGAAAAAGTACTGGCAATGCAGAACCCTAATAATTTGAGTGCATCAGAGATAATATCCACTTATGCCTATAAAATTGCACTGGTTTCATCAATACCGGACTTTGCCTATTCTACGGCAATAGGATTATTTCAATCAGGAGTAGGCCTTGTATTATTGCTGGTAGTAAACAAAATAAGCAAAAAGCTTACCACTGAGAGCTTATGGTAATAACTGCAGGTTGAATGAATTAAGACAAATTTATTTATAAAAGGTGGATTTGGAATGAAAACCAAATATTGTATGCAAGATAGAATATTTAATATAGTAAATCATGGTCTTCTAGCTGTATTTTTACTGGCTGTGATGTACCCGTTTATTTATCTGATAAGCTGTTCTTTTAGTTCCGGGGATGCATTGATGACGGGGAAAGTCAAACTATTGCCGGTAGAGCCAACATTATTGGGATATAAAACTGTATTTGCCTATGGTCCCATATGGACAGGATATTTGAACTCTCTCGTTTACATGATTACAGGAACTCTGGTAAGCGTAGTGCTAACTATTATGGCATCTTATCCGCTTTCAAGGGATGATTTAAAGGGAAAGAAATTTTTCATGGGACTTTTCTTGTTCACAATGATGTTTAACGGGGGACTGGTACCCACATATTTGCTGGTCAGGCAATTACATATGATTGACTCCATTTGGGCTATTATCTTGCCCACAGCTTTGAGTGCATATAATGTCATTGTTGCCAGAACCTATTATAAACATAATATACCTTCAGAATTGTTGGAGGCTTCCAGATTGGACGGCTGTGACGATTTCAAGTTCTTGCTTAAGATAGTAATTCCACTGTCAAAGCCTATTATAGCTGTAATCAGTCTCTGGGTGGCAGTAGCTTTGTGGAATTCATATTTCTCAGCATTAATATATTTGCGCTCAGAAGACAAATATCCGTTACAGCTCGTATTGAGGGGAATTCTTCTTATGGGTAGTACAGACTTGTCGCAATCGGGGGTTGATCCCGAAGTAAGGCTTAGGAATCAGTACCTTGGTGAAATGTTGAAATACGGTACCATAGTAGTTAGCAGCCTTCCGCTAATGATACTCTATCCTTTTGTTCAGAAGCATTTTGTAAAAGGCGTTATGATAGGATCAGTAAAAGGTTAAAAAAATAAATAATTAAAATATTTTCTTATGAGCTCAAAGAAAATGTTTTATTATTATAAAACAAAATTAGGAGGAAAAGTCATGAAGAAGTTTATATCAAAAGCTGTTGTTTGTGCTTCTGTCGTAGCGCTGTTATTGACAGGTTGTGGAGCAGATAAGAATATTGAAAGTACTCCAAGTTCTACTGCAGCTAATTCAAGTGTTGAGGCTAACAAGTCCGACTACACGTTTCCATTAAAGGAGAAAGCTACATTAACTGCATTCGTAATGACTCCCTTTTCAGGTGAGAACGGAGATTACAAAAACAATTATATTACAGATTATTTAGAGAAAGAGCAAAACATAAAAATTGATTTTCAATATGTTGTTACTGGTGACGACGGGAAAACCAAGCTAAACTTGCTTATGGCCAGCGGGGATACATTACCGGACATATTCCTATCAACAAAATGGTCTAAAGCTGAAACCCTGCTGTATGGAAAACAAGGCTTGATTATTCCGTTAAATGATTACTTAAAAGATGCACCTAACTGGAATGAGTTAAACAGGGTTAGTCCGTTAAGATTGGGAGATATAACAATGCCTGACGGAAATATTTACTGCTATGGGGACGATAATGAATGCTTCCATTGCATGTATCAGGCAAGAATGTGGATTTACAAGCCATGGGTAGATAAGCTTGTGGGCGGGAAAATACCTACAACTACCGATGAACTGTATACCTTCCTGAAGGCTGTCAAAGAAAAGGATCCAAACGGTAATGGAAAGGCAGACGAGATTCCCTTTACCGGTAATATTGCTGCAGGAGGTTGGGCAACCGATCCGACCACATTTATAACAAATGCATTTATTCAGAATAATAATATATTGTCAAATACTAACCCAGTAGTAGGAGCAGGCTTTGTTGTAAATAATGGTAAGGTTGAGTTCCAGTTTACAAAAGATGAGTACAAAGATGCATTAGTATACTTAAACAAGCTTTATAAAGAAGGTTTACTTGATTCACAAGCCTTTACCCAGAATGCAGACCAACAGAAGGCTACCGTACAGGGTACTTCTCAATTGGCTGCAATGGCACCGGGCGGTTGGTGGCCATGTAATACCGATGCTCTTATAAAGGAGCAGGACGGCGCATATAAGGACTGGGTAGTTTTAGAGCCTATAAAAGGACCTAATGGAGTACAGCTGGCTCCTTACTATCCCACAAACTATTTCCAGAGCAACTATGGTTTAGTATCAGCCGACTGTAAAAATCCTGAGCTTGCTGTTAAATTCTTTGATCTCCTTGGATCACAGGAAATGACACTGATTACACAAAATGGACCACAGGGTATTGCATGGGATTACGTAACAGAAGGTACTTCAATTTCAGGAGGAAAAGCAACCTGGAAGAAAATACCTGCGAAGAAGTTGAGAAGCAGTACGCTCCCGGATTACACCGATGAAGGCTTGAATTTTGTAAAATATGTCTGGGATTCAGATGCTGTAATGACTCACAATACAAATGAGTTCAGACTTGGACAGTACTGTGCTAATCCTGAAAACAATGTTGAGGCACTATTGTATCAATGTGGTAAAGCTTATTCAAAATACAAACCAGATGACAGCACAATGCTTCCAAATCTTGCTTACTCTGAAGAAGATGCGAAAAAAATTGCTGACTACACAGTATCTATAGGTAAATTTGTAAATCAGGCTACTGTTCAGTTTATTACAGGTGATCTTGATATCAATACCTGGCAGACTTATGTAGACAAAATTAACAGTATGGATTTGGCAGGATACCTGTCAATTCAGCAAAATGCATACGATATATATGCGAAAAGCTTAAACAAATAGAATAAAACCATATCTTCCGATAAAGCCCTTACGGATTTTGTAAGGGCTTTATTTAAATAATATCAAATGCATTTCAAATTTAGTATAAATATGATTAAATATAGATACGTATACCAATCGAAGACAAATACAATAAATCAGGCAGGTAGCCGATGAAGAAAAAAAGTATATTTATATTGCTTTGTTTTTTATCCCTTTTAACATTTTTCGGGTGCTCTGTAAAAAATGAACCAGTAAAACTGTATTATTACTACTTCAATGCCTGCGGGTCATGTAATGAAAGCGAAAAATTTTATGATATGACGAGCTCTGCATTAAAAGGTATAGATAATTCCCAATATACTATTATTACGGTTAACACTTTCAAGGAAGCTATGCCAGAAAGTCTTAAGCTGTTTTTGGATGCTAATAATATGAAAGCGGAAGACATCAGCTATCCAATACTTGTCTCCGGAAATGATTATATTATGGGCCTGGAGAATATAGAAAAAAATATACGGGAGCTTTTACTGAGCAGCATTGATAAGGAGAGTTTCAATTCGGGAAACGAAAGCAAGAAACCCATAAGGAACTCTTTTGAGCAGGGAGTCGCTGAAAAAGGTATACCGAGTATGGTTGACAAAAACAGTTCATATTTTGTATATTTCTATACGTCATCCTGCAAGGACTGTAATAATACTCAGGATTTCTTAAAAACACTTTCCACCGATTACGAGCTGGAAATCTCAGGAAAAACTGAAAAATCCCGTTTGGTAATAGACCGTAGAAACATTACACAGGATAATAACCTTATACTTCTGCAACAGCTCTTTGAATTATATGATGTACCGGAAGACAAGCGTGAAGTTCCTGTAATGTTTTATTCAAAGGGCTATATCAGCGGATATGACCATATAAAAGAGAATCTTGAAAAAGAAATAATATCGGGAGAGGCTTTAGATTTTAACTATAGTTTGCTGGACAAGGAGATTAATGTAAAAGGTCTGATATCTCAGAATACTCCAGGTATATTCCTAACGGGGCTTATAAATGGTATTAACCCCTGTTCCATCTCTATGCTTTTTTTGCTTTTATCCCTCGTGATTTCTAAAAAGGCAAATATCTTAAAGTTTGGCTTTAGCTACATAGCCGGAAAGATGGTAGCATACTTTTCCTTTGGTATAACGGCGTATAATATTATCAATGTTGTGGATTCAGCAGCATTTAGAAATGTGCAATATGGTGTAAGCATTTTAATGATTTTACTGTCGGTAATATTGGCACTGTTAAATTTCAGAGATGCCTATTGGGCTAAGAAGGAAATATATAACAATGTAAAAATGCAGCTTCCCGGTCCGTTAAGAAAATATAATCACAGAATAATAGCTTTTTTTGCCGAAAAAGCTGATTCGAGATTGGCTGTTGTAATCATCTTCCTTTTGGGCGCTATAATTTCTCTCGGAGAATTTTTATGTACAGGTCAGATATATGTTGCCACAATTGTGTATTTGGTGCAAAATACTTCAGGGTTAACAGGAATTACAGTTTTTTCATTTGTTTTATATGTATTGGCTGCTTCAATACCGTTAATTATTCTTGTTATTCTTGTTAACAGGACAAAACAACTATTACTGGTTTCGGAGTTTGTAAGAAAGCATTTACCTGTTATAAAAATCATATTTGGAGTCACATTTCTTATATTCGGACTCATCTTTGTTACTTATATTATCTAGTGTATTAAATAGCGGCTGAGTGTACAGAATATGTAAATATTAACCAATTGAGAGGGTCAGTATGTTTAAAAGGATAAAAAACATTAATCAAAAAACTCAAATATTCATATTCAATTTTAATAATGAGTTGCTCTTCAGTGGAGATTTGCATTCAATACCAATAAAAGAGCCTGTGATAATAAGCAAGAGCATTGAATTTTTTAATGACCACAATCCCTGTTATATACATCGGGGAGCGGTAACTGTGAGGCTGCTGAGCGAAATAGAGGCTTATTTGAGAATGCAGGGAGATAAACTCCTTATTTATGACAGGTATGCCGGAAGCGTTGTTGACTATATTGATCTGGAAGGTATACACCGCATGGAACTTTCATGATTGCATTCTTTATGATGGAAAACAAATGTCTAAGTAAAACTTAAGGCAAAGCTCAATACATAACTCAATCAATGAATCAAAGGAGGAAGCAAAATGAATCAAAAACTGTGGTACAAAAAGCCGGCAAAGGATTGGAATGAAGCACTTCCAATAGGTAATGGCCGTCTTGGGGGTATGGTATATGGTAATGTCGAAAATGAAAATTTACAATTAAATGAAGACAGTATATGGTATGGTGATCCTGTAGACAGAAACAATCCCGACGCTTTTGCTAATCTGCCCAAAATACGTAAGCTCCTGTCAGAAGGGAGAATCAGAGAGGCAGAAAAACTGGCCTCTCTTGCACTTTCCGGTGTGCCTGAAAGTCAGCGGCCGTACCAGACAATGGGAAATTTACATTTGTATTTTGATGTTAATGAGAGTGAAATAGAAGATTACAGCAGAGAGCTGGATATTGAAAGAGCCTGTGTTGCAGTCAAATTTGTTTCGAAGGGAGTCAAATACACCAGAGAATACTTCGCAAGTGCGGCCGACCAGGTCATAATTGTTCGTTTATTTGCCAATGTACCGGGAAAGATAAGCTTTACGGCCAACATGAGACGAGGCAGGTTTCTTGACAATTCCTCCTCCATAGACGGTAAAACCATCGGGATGTATGCAAGCTGTGGTACCGACAAGGGCATCAGATTTTGCTCAATGGTCAGAGCAGTTTCAGAAGGTGGAAAGGTCAATACCATAGGTGAAAACCTTATTGTTGAGAAGGCTGATACTGTAACCCTGCTCATATCTGCCGCGACCAGCTTCTATCACAAGGAATATGAAGCACAGTGCCTGAAATATCTGGCAGCAGCGGAGTTAAAAGAATATTCCCAACTGCTGTCCAGCCACATTGAGAACTTTTCACAGCTGTACTCCAGAGTCAAGCTGGAAATTCAAAATATAGAAGAATGTGACGAAATTAATAATCTGGATACATCTGAGAGACTGGAAAGACTTAAAAGTGGAAAATCAGACCACGAACTGGTAGCCCTTTATTTCAGCTTCGGAAGGTATCTGCTGATATCCAGCAGCCGCCCGGGAAGTCTGCCAGCCAATCTGCAGGGAATCTGGAATCAGGATATGCTGCCTGCCTGGGACAGCAAATACACTATAAATATCAATACCGAAATGAACTACTGGCCTGCTGAAATCTGTAATCTTTCCGAGTGTCACCTGCCTCTCTTTGAGCATCTTCAGAGGATGAGAGTCCCGGGAAGAAGAACCGCCAGGGTTATGTATGGCTGCAGAGGCTTTGTAGCACACCACAATACCGACATATGGGGGGACACTGCTCCACAGGACATCTACATTCCGGCAACCTACTGGCCAATGGGAGCGGCCTGGTTAAGCCTGCATTTATGGGAACACTATGAATTTGGTTTAGACAAGGAATTTTTGAAGGATGCTTATCCAGTTATGAAAGAGGCGGCAGAATTCTTTCTGGACTTCTTAATTGAAGACAGTAAAGGAAGACTCATAACAAGTCCTTCAGTATCGCCTGAGAATACATATATACTGGAGAACAGTGAGAAGGGCTGTTTATGTACAGGTCCGTCCATGGACAGCCAGATATTACATGCACTTTTCAACGGATGTATTGAAGCTTCGGATATCCTTAATACTGACAGGGCATTTGCCGAGAAACTGGAAAAGGTCAGGGACAGGCTCCCAAAGCCGCAGATAGGACGGTATGGACAGATACAGGAATGGTCCGAGGATTATGAAGAAGAAGAGCCAGGACACAGGCATATTTCTCATTTGTTTGGCTTACACCCTGGAAAGCAGTTCAGCAAAAGAAAAACTCCAGAACTTGCAGCTGCCGCGAGAAAAACACTTGAAAGACGGCTGGCTCATGGCGGAGGACATACTGGATGGAGCAGAGCCTGGATAATAAATATGTGGGCAAGACTGAAGGATGGAGAAAAGGCCTATGAAAATGTTATGGGACTATTGAAAAAATCCACACTGCCTAATTTGTTCGATAATCATCCTCCCTTCCAGATAGACGGTAATTTTGGCGGCACGGCAGGTATAGCGGAAATGCTGCTTCAGAGTCATGAAGGAGGGATTGAGTTGCTTCCTGCCCTTCCGAATGCTTGGAAGCAGGGAAGGGTAAAGGGCCTTGTGGCAAGAGGTGGATTTGAGGTTGACATTGAATGGAGGGAGGGCATGATTTCCTACGCGAATATCCTGTCCAGAAGTGGAATGGTTTGTAATATTATTACATCACATAAATATTATGTGATGTGTGATGGCAGACTAGTCGATGTTAACGAACACAGTGATAGTATATCCTTTAGTACTGTTATCGGCGAAAGATATGAGATAAAAACTAAATAAATTTAGTCCAACCTATTTCAATAGCTTTGCATTACAGTAAATAATTAATTAAAATATGTAATATATAGTAATTTTCAATTTAAAATATATCTAATTATTATATATAGTAATTAATTTAAGGAGACATACTATGAAGGATAACAATGTGATAAGAATGCCCTCTGAATTTAAAAAGACAGCCCCGGTGGAACAGCAAGGCACAATTACTGAAATTGGCTATAATGTTAACAACTATGTTAATCAAGCCAGACAGCTTGTGTCAAACCAGAGCATTAATCGGGCTGAAGCAGGGAGAGAAACAGTTTATGGTGATCCCATTGTAAAGAAATGCAAGGTCTATCTGCCAGCAGGCTATGATTCAAATGATAAAAATACTAAATATAATGTTTTGTACCTACTTCACGGAGTGGGGGGAGATCGGAATGAATGGCTGGACTCCAACGGAAAAACCAACGGAAACTTTAACATTTGCAATATATTGGACAATCTGATAGGGAATGGGGATTTAGCCCCAACGATTGTGGTTTTTCCTGACGGAAGGAGTGCAGCAGATTGGACAGATCGTTCCTTCAATTCAGAAGGAACGAATATGCTGGGATTTTACTATTTGGATTATGAATTGAGATATGATCTAATCCCCTTTATTGAGTCAAGATACAATACATACGCGGATATAACTGATACAACTTCCGAAGGGATAGCATATAGCCGATTGCATAGAGCAATAGCAGGACTTTCAATGGGAGGGATGCAGACTTTGAATCTGACTCTCGGAGGTTACAGGTGCGACTCCTCTGTACATACCGGAAACAACAGCCGCTGGGGAAACGGGCTTGAGCCCACTGTTAAAACTCCGGGGATGCTGGATTTGTTTGCTTATGCGGGTGCCTTCTCGAATGCGCCTACCTCAAGCAGTGGTGATATCCTCGGAGCGGGTATAGCCTCAAGCAGCTACAAACTGAATTTGCTATACATTACTTGTGGTGATGCTGATGAAATTTCTTACGAGTCTCCCTTTATAGGTGCCACTGACAGGCTTGCGGAAGCTGCAGGTGACAAGCTCTGTGATTTTTATCGTGTAATCATAAAAGACGGCAGGCATGATTTCAAGGTTTGGAATAACGGTATATTCAACTTTTTACGTATAGCTTTTGATAAAAAGGAACATTCCCCACAAATTGAGAAGGTCAGTGAAGTGCTGGGGTTGGATGACTGAGTGTATTATTAAAGTATTTATTATAAAGTATCATGAGTAGGGAGTTGATTCATATGCTCAGAATCGTAGAAGTTGAGAATGGTATGGTTCAAGGGCTTCCGGCGGCAGACCCGCGCATAACCAGTTTCAAGGGAATCCCTTTTGCCGCACCTCCAGTAGGCCAGAATAGGTGGAGAGCCCCTCAACCAGTTGAAAACTGGACAGGAGTACTTAGGGCCTTTGAGTTTGCTCCAATTTCCATGCAGGTACCGACAGTTATAGATATTAACAATATATATACCCGTGAATGGGCAGTAGATCCGGACATTCCTATGAACGAGGACTGCCTGTATCTCAATGTCTGGACTCCTGCTGAAAGTCCCGGCCAGAAGCTGCCGGTTTTTGTGTGGTATTTTGGAGGGATGCTTCAGGTTGGGCATACCGCTGAAATGGAATTTGACGGTGAACGTATTGCCCGCAGGGGTATAGTTGTGGTAACAGTTAATTATCGTTTGAATTCTTTCGGTTTCTTATGTCATCCTGAAATAACAGCAGAGGCAGCAAATGCCCCAGCCAACTTTGGTCATCTGGATCAGCAGGCAGGAACACAGTGGGTCAAACGTAATATTGCTGCTTTTGGCGGTGATCCCGATAATATTACAATAGGCGGACAGTCAGCAGGTGGTGGCAGCGTATTAAGTCAGTTGGCTTCTCCACAGAATGAAGGGCTTTTTCAGAAAGCAATTATTCAAAGTGGTGCTATCACAGAGTCCTACCCTGGGAGCTTTATACCCATTGTAAAACGGACACTGGAGGAGGAAGAGCAGGAGGGAGTCGAATTCTTTGATTTTCTTGGAGTCAAATCTCTGAACGAGGCCCGAAAGCTTAATGCAGTATATATTAGAGATAAAACACTGGAATATAACCGAATTTGGGGTACTGTTGTCGATTATAAATTCAGCTTGGATGGTCCGTACGATTTATTTCTTCAGAACAAGCGCTGGATGGTACCTGTATTGTGGGGGCATACAACCAATGAATTTTTCTCTGAACCAAATGTGAATTCACTTGATGAATTAGCAAAAATGGCAGTTCAGAAATTTGGTGATGCAGCAGGAGAGTTTATGGAGCTGTGCTGTGCCAAATCCGGTAATATTGATGAAGTAAAGAAGAACGCGTCTGTGAACAGTATCGAGTACGCAATTCGCATAGCTTCGCATGCAAGCTTGTCCGCAGGGTCCAAGGCGCCTTTTTATTACTATGTCTTTGATGCTGAAATACCAGGATGGGATAATCCCGGAACATTCCACTCTGTGGATCTCTGGTTCTTTTTTGAAACACTTGCAAAATGCTGGAGACCTTTTGTGGGAAAGCATTATGATCTCGCGAGGCAGATGTGCAATTACTGGGCAAACTTCATACGTTCGGGAAACCCCAATGGAAAAGATTCCACAGGAGAGGATATGCCAGCATGGGACGAATACACTCTGGAAGCCCCTTTCGGTATGGTTTTCAAAGAAAAGGCCGAATTTGTCAGGGAACAGCCGCGAAAGCTTATGAGTTTTCTTGTTAAGGAATATTTTAAAGAATAGCTTAAGGGTTATGACATTTTACGATATAGCAGATTTACATAAACTTACAAAACTAAGGTTACAATTAAAACCTCCATTAATAGTTATTTGAAAATTCAAATTTAAATATTAGAAGGGCAGTAAAATTTTTGTTGATATTACTGACTTTTCTAATATTTTTCTTTATATGGAAGAGTGCTCTCCTCTCTTGTATGCTTTTCCTTAAATTACCGTACTTGTTTTACATAATGTTAAAGTATATACTAACCTCATAAATACAATTAGGGGAGAAGGGTGTTTTGAAAAGTTCTATAATATCAAAACTAAAGTTTAATAATACTTTCAGTCGTCTGGTCATTACTTTTCTGGTTATAATGATTCCAATTTATGGTTTGGCCTTTTATATATACAATTGGGGTCTATATACCGTTAAAAGTGAAATCTCCAAATCTTCTGTCGCCCAGGTCTCCTTTTATCTGCAAGGTTTGGAAAAAGAGATTGAACGTATGAAAATACTTCAATATGATTGTTTGAATGATGAAAATCTCAATAAGCTCGCAATCAGGTCACAAATAATGAGTATATATGAAAGAACTGAAAGTATAAGACTGCTCCAACAAAGACTTGTTACAATAAAGAACAGCAGCGTTTATATTAAAAATGTTAGTGTTCATATATTACCAATAAAAAGGACCGTATCGTCAAATAACGGACTGGATGATATAGATATTAATAAATTCGAAAATATCAGAGTTCCGGAGGGGCTAGGCGGGGCACAGCTTGTAAGTCATAAAGGAAGCTTGTACTTAAGTACTCTTCAAAAAAGGGACATTCCTAGCAATAATCCTCTTTATTCGATAGAAGTAGAGCTGGATAGTGAAGTCTTTAAGCAGGCGCTGTCACAGTTTAACACATATTCCGGAAGCGGGTCGGTATTAATCAGTCTTACTGATAATGACATAATAGTAAATCAGAATATTATGGAAGATGCTGAAATCAAGGGTATTATAACCAAGTTGGACACTCAGGTCAATAATGGTAGTGTTTATTTCAATATCAATCAGAAAAGGTATTATGTTGTACATGCAAAGTCAGATTATCTAAATATGGTATTGTTAAAGTATATACCTAGGGAATACTTAATGAAACCCATTGATAATTTTAATATATGGGTATGGGTTTTTTCAGTTGCTGTTGTAATTATTATTTTAATATATTCATATTCAACCTACAGGTTTATGCACAAGCCCCTGATTCAGCTGGTTAAGTCTTTTCGTAAGCTGGAAAGCGGGGATTTGCAGGTGTCCATTACTCATGATTCGAAAAATGAGTTCGGGTATTTGTATCAACGTTTTAATGATATGGTAAAGAACCTGGATAATTTGATTGACCAGGTTTATAATCAGAAAATTCTTATGCAAAAGGCAGAACTGAAGCATTTGCAATCCCAAATAAATCCACATTTTTTGTATAACAGCCTTTTTATGATTAATACCATGGCGTCAATAGGCGATGAAAATCTTATTCCATTTTCCAAATACCTTGGAGAATATTTTCGTTTTGTAACCCGGAACTCATCGGATTATATTGCGCTTATTGATGAAGTTAACCATGCTAAAGTGTATACAAACATTCAAGCTATGAGATTCTCCAAAAGGTTAAAGGTTGATTTCAGAGAGTGTCCTGAGAAGTACCACAACATTAAAGTACCTCGTCTTATTATTCAGCCCATAATAGAAAATGCCTTTGAGCATGGTATTGAAAGGAAAAAAAACAGCGGTATTGTTTCAATATATTTTGAAGGAACTGAGAATGAACTTGACATAATAGTCGAAGATAATGGTAATGATACGTCTGATTCGGAATTGGTGGAATTAACAGAAGCATTAAATAATGCTACAGAGGAATTAGAGACAACAGGGATTATTAATATTAACCGCCGAATAAAGCTTGTATTCGGCGAGAGTAGCGGACTCTTCATATCGAGAAGTGACCTGGGGGGCATTAAAGTAATACTTAAAATTATTATTCCTGGAGGTGATGATAGTGTACAGATTACTAATAGTTGATGACGAAGAAATAATTGTTAACAGTTTATTTGAAATATTCAGTAATATACAAAGCCTTAATCTGGATGTATACAAAGCCTACTCGGGAGAGGAAGCCATTGAGTGGTTGAACAGAACCAGAATAGACATTGTGCTGACCGATATAAGAATGCCTGAGATTGATGGTTTGCAGCTATTGGATGTAATTCATAAAAGCTGGCCACAATGCAGGGTTATATTCTTAACCGGATACAACGAATTTGAGTATGTGTATAAGGCAATTCAGCATAGCGGGGTCAGTTATATATTAAAAACTGAGGATCATGAAAAAGTTATTGGGGCTGTTGAAAATGCCATAAACGAAATACAAAAAGGCATTAAAATCGAGGATTTGATTCATAAAGCCAAAGAACAAATGAATATGGCTGTAGACCTCTTTCAGAAGGACTATTTTATTCAACTGCTTAGAGGGGATGCTTCGTTATGTATAAACAAAGCTCAGTTTGAACAGTTATCCATCACAATGCAAGCTGAAAATCAAGTTGTATTATTGCTGGGACATGTTGACAATATTCCTTCTGATGTTACTTATTGGGACAGGCTGCAGTATTTATATTCCATAAGAATGATTATAAATCAGAACCTGAATCCCTACATCAGAAGTGTTATTGTAATGGATGAAAATTATAGATTTATCATATTCATTCAGCCAAAGGAGTTGTTTATTCAAAATCAAACAGTTGATACCTATTACTATGAAAAAGCAGTTTCATTTATTAAGGGTACTTTGGAGGTGATTCAGGCTGCCTGCCGTGAATCCTTAGACCTGTCAATCAGCTTTGCGTTAGGTGCTGATGCATGCAGCTGGACAGAGGTATCTCAAAAATACTATTCCCTGAACCAACTTCTGAATTACAGAATTGGTACCGGAATTGAAATGATTCTTATTGACAATGAAATTAAAAATAACAATTTTCTTTCGGGTAGTTTGAATAATGAGGTTGTAACTGAATTTGATACAGATAGCGAATCTTTGGAGATGATGCTTAGAAAAAGAAGCTTTGATTTTTTTGAGCAATACCTCGAGTCGGGACAGAGTGATAAGTATTTTGAGGTTCTATCAGAATTGGTAGAGCCGTTAAAATCCATAAAGAGTAAAAACTCCAATTTGGCAATTGAAGCTTATTATAAGGTGTCTCTCAGTTTGTTGACATATATTAATCGCTGGAAACTGACCGATAAAATTGCTTTTCATATAGCTCAAAACAAGCTTATGAGAATTGACAAGCATGACTCGTGGTCGGAGGCTGTACAATATCTCTACGATATATCCAACATTATATTTAAACTACAGAATGACGAGCAAAAAAAGAGGGCCGACAATACTATCGAGTATATACAAAAGTTTATTGAAGACCACCTGAGCGAAGATCTCTCTCTGGTCAGACTGGCAGAACAGGTTTATTTAAACCCATCATATCTGTCAAGACTGTATAAACAGTTAGCTGGCACAAATCTGTCCGAGTTTATTGATAGTACCAGGATAAACAAAGCCAAAGAACTTCTGCTAAAAGATAATATCAAGATACATGAAGTTGCCAGAATGGTGGGGTATGAAACGGCGGCCTCATTTACCCGTTTCTTTAGAAAAATATGCGGCTGCTCACCACAGGAATATCAGGACACATATGGGGCGGCAAAGCAGATGCTTAACAAGTAGCTTGAAAGATAGACAAAGCTCTTTAATGATTTACATTAGGAGGTTGTTAATTTGTGAGGAGAAATAAAACATTAAAGTTCATTACAACGGTTATGGCTTTTTTACTATCCACAGTGCTTATTACAGCTTGTAATGAAATTGATTATCAGTCCGAAAAGACAATGATGAGCGATTCGTCACCCCAGGAGAGCAGTGAAGAAACTATAATTGACCCTTTTGGGAAGTATACTCCTCAGATTGACATAACGTTCATACGTGGAATAGATGAAGATTTTGCCCAGAATGTTTTACCGAAGACTCCTGGTGAAACCATTCAGGATAACCGCTGGCTAAAGGTTTACAGGGATGAATTAGGGATAAATGTAAGTTATGCGTGGACAATCAGAGGCAATGAAGTATCTGAGCAATTTTCCCAGAAGATTAACGTTACTCTGGCCTCGGGGGATTTACCGGATGTTATGCTTGTCAATTCAACCCAGCTTAGGCAACTGGTTGATGCAGGTCAGGTGGAGGATATGACTGAATACTTTAACAAGTATGCAGCACCCTTGACCAAGGAAATCTATAATCAGGAGAGTTCGGCAACTTTGGATTCTGCTACAATAAACGGTAAACTAATGGCCATTCCCGAACCTTATTCCTATGCAGAAGTTGCACATTATTTATGGATAAGGGACGACTGGTTAAAAAACCTGGGCTTGGAGGCACCAAAGTCCATGGAGGATCTTCTGAGAATATCCCAGGCTTTTACGAACCAGGACCCTGACCGGAATGGCAAGAATGACACCTACGGTCTGGCAATTTCAAAGGATATATACGGGGGTGCTATGTCAATAGAGGGCTTTTTCGCCGGCTATCATTCATACCCTAATATGTGGATAGAAGACCATTCGGGGAAGTTGGTGTGGGGAAGTACATTACCCGAAACAAAAAAAGCGCTGAGTAAACTTGCTGAGATGTATAAGTCGGGTCAAATAGACAGGGAATTTAGCGTTAAGGATGGAAGCAAGGTAGCTGAAGCTATTGCGGAAGGTAGGGTTGGAATAGAGTTTGGGGCACAGTGGAATCCAATGTATCCCTTAATTAAAAGTTTCAATAATGACAAAAATGCCGATTGGTCAGGATATCCCCTTGTTTCCGTTGATAATAACAAGGTTATGGTTCCTCTGAAATATAACCAGACAAGAATACTTGCTGTTAAGAAAGGCTATCCTCATCCCGAGGCATTGGTAAAGCTTATAAACATGCATCTTGAAAAAAACTGGGGTAAAACGGCAGATTTCAACAAATACTATATGCCTGATGAGAACGAGGGAGTTGGAGTTTGGAAGTTTTCACCCGTAGTTCCGACTCCTCCCTATAAGAATATAAATGCATTTTTGGAAATTGAAACCGCAAGAAAAAAGAACAACTTTTCAAATCTAAGAGGTGAAGCAAAAGCTATTCAAGCTAATCTTGATGCCTATAACATTGGTGATAAGTCAAAATGGGGCTGGGAAAAGATTTATGGGATAAATGGTGTTATGGGTATTCTAAGAAGCTATAAGGCTAATGGGCAACTTTTACCTGAGAAGTTTGTTGGAGCATCAACAAACACCATGGCAGAGAAAAAGGCTGTCATGGACATGCTGGAAAGAGAGGTATTCATTAAAATAATTATGGGTGAGTCGTCTATTGAGGAATTTGACAAGTTTGTTGATGATTGGTATAAAATAGGCGGAGAAGAAATGACAAGAGAAGTTAATAGCTGGTATGATTCAATTAAGTAAGCTTTCTGTTTATTACTGTGATTATATGTATATGATTGGGATTTAACTCTGGGGTTAAATCCCCTTTTGTTAAAAGGTAAATAAATGTTAACAAAGTAAAGAAATGTTCTATATCTTGATGTATGAATACAAAACTTTGTAAACGAAAGATAACGATGTAAAAACATGTTCATAGTATTGAGAGTGTCACACTCTTATAATATAGATGAGGCCTCAAAGACTAAATAAAATATTTAGGAGGAATATAAATGAAGTTTAATTATTTGAAAAAAGCTGTTTCATTAGCAGTAGCTCTTTCGATAACAGCAGCAATATTTACAGCTTGCGGTAATGAAAACTCATCTGAGAATTCTGCACCATCAGGTCAGAGTACTTCAACAGCAGATTCTTCTTCTGCGTCAGTCTCTAAAGATCCATTCGGCAAATACGATCCTGCTATTAACATATCATTTGTTCGTGGAATAGATGATGACCTTGCAGCTAACATATTGCCAAAAACACCGGGTGAAACATTGGAAGATAACCGATGGACAAAGGTATATAAGGAAGAGTTGGGTATCAATGTAAGTTATGCTTGGACAGTAAAAGGTAATGAAACTTCAGATGCATATACCCAGAAAATAAATGTAACATTAGCTTCGGGAGACCTACCCGATGTGGTTTTAGTTAATCCATCTCAGCTTAAACAGCTTGTAGATTCAGATATGGTTGAGGATATGACTCAATATTATAATGATTATGCCTCAGAACAGTTGAAAAAATATATGACTGAAGAAGGAACAGGAATTATTGATTCCGTTACCTTTGACGGTAAGATGATGGCAGTTCCTGAAACTGTTGCGTTTAATGAAGCTGCTCAATACTTATGGATAAGAAATGACTGGCTTAAAAAATTAAACCTGCAGGCACCAAAGACAATGGATGATGTGCTGAAAATTGCAGAAGCATTTACAACCCAGGACCCTGATGGTAATGGAAAGAACGATACTTATGGTCTTCCTATTACAAAAGATATATACAGCGGAGCTATGGGGACTGAAGGTTTCTTTGCAGGCTACCATGCATATCCTAACTTATGGGTTGAAGACAGCAACGGTAAACTTGCATGGGGTAGTACACTTCCTGAAACAAAAGTAGCTTTACAGAAGCTGGCTGAAATGTATAAGGCCGGACAGATAGAACAGGAATTTGGAGTTAAGGATGGCGGTAAAGTTGCTGAAACAATAGCAGCAGGTAAGTTTGGTATCAATTATGGTGCTCAATGGAACCCGATGTATCCATTAATCAGTAACTTCAATAATGATAAGAATGCCGATTGGACCGCATATTCACTTGTTTCAAATGACGACAAAAAGGTTATGGTTCCTCTCAAGTTCAACCAGACAAGAATATTTGCTGTAAAAAAAGGATATAAGAATCCTGAAGCACTTGTTAAGCTCATGAATATGCATATAGAAAAGAACTGGGGAGAGTCAGCTGACTTTAACAAGTACTATATGCCTGTTGAAAATGGTGCGGTAGGAGTTTGGAAGTTCTCACCTGTGTGCCCTGCTCCTTCCTTTAAAAATCTTGAAGCATTTATAGCAATAGACGAAGCAAGAAAAAATAACGATTTTAGTAAACTGACCGGCGAACCAAAAGTTATTCAGGCAAATATCGACGCTTATGAAAAGGGCGATGATGCAATGTGGGGTTGGGAGAGAATATACGGTAAAACAGGTGCTTTCAAAAGCATGGTTGAATACAAGAACAACGATCAGTTGTTAAAGGAAAAGTTCACCGGAGCACCAACTCAAACAATGGCAGAAAAGAAGACAACTCTAGATAAAATGGAAAAAGAAGTATTTGTAAAGATAATCATGGGTTCTGTATCAATTGATGAGTTTGATAAATTTGTCAGTGATTGGAATAAATTAGGTGGAGAAGCCATGACGAAGGAAGTTAACGAATGGTACGATTCCGTTAAATCAAAGTAAGGTAGCTGAATAGAAAGTAAGGTTGATTAGATAGATGGAAGGAAAGGACCAAAGAATTGCTTAATCCTTTCCTTCTTGTCTACCTGAAAGATTTATCAGGTAAACATTGTAATAATATATTCTGATTAGGGGGCATTAGCTTGAAAAACATATCTCTAAAGAAACAACTACCTTTGCATCTGATGATTCTCCCAGGATTTATCATTCTATTAATATTTCATTATATCCCTATGGCCGGTATTGTAATTGCATTTCAAAAGTTTATTCCTGCAAAAGGTTTATTCGGGAATCAAAAATGGATAGGTCTTGACAATTTTAGATATGTCCTTGATCTGCCGAACTTTGGCAGTGTAGTATGGAATACCATTGCTATTGCTGTAATGAAAATAATCCTGGGGCTTGTTATCCCAATAATATTTGCAATTCTTATTAATGAAGTAACAAATAATGGATTAAAAAGAAGCATTCAAACGCTTATATACCTCCCCCACTTCTTGTCGTGGGTTGTACTTGGAGGAATTTTGATTGATATTCTGTCACCATCTGGCGGAATAGTAAATGGACTTATCAAATTGCTCGGATTTGAGCCTATATTCTTTCTGGGCGATAATAAATGGTTCCAGGGAACCATGGTGCTTACAGAAACCTGGAAGGAATTTGGTTACGGTACAATAATATATCTGGCGGCAATTACCGGAATTGATCCAAGTCTGTATGAAGCAGCCCGTATTGATGGAGCCAACAGATGGAAACAGATTTTAAATATCACTTTGCCTGGTATGAGAATGGTTATTGTACTGCTCATGGTACTTAGTCTTGGAAATCTTTTGAATGCTGGTTTTGACCAGATATTCAATTTATATAGTCCTCCAGTATATGAAAGCGGAGATATATTAGACACCTTTGTGTATAGAATAGGTCTACTTGATGCGCAGTATGGAGTTGCAACTGCTGTCGGACTATTTAAATCCGTAGTTTCGTTTACGCTTATTTCAGTATCCTACTTCTGTGCTTATAAGTTCGCAGATTACAGGATTTTCTAAGGGAGGTTATCCAATTGAAGCATAAAACTAAAAAGCTCAGTGTATTTACATTAGTTAACAACAGTTTTCTTATCCTTTCGGCACTACTGTGTATTATACCACTTATTCATATTTTAGCCGTGTCCTTCAGCTCTAGCTCAGCTGCAGCAGCGGGTAAGGTTGTATTTTGGCCAGTAGAATTCTCATTGAATTCGTATGCTTATGTTGCCAAAAGAGCTGCTTTCTGGCAATCAATGCTGGTATCCGTTGAGAGAATAGCACTTGGTGGAGTTATTAACCTTGTTTTAACAATACTATGTGCCTATCCTTTATCAAAGGAGAAATCTGATTTTAAATTCCGTACTTTTTATGCATGGACATTTTTCGTAACCATGCTTTTCAGCGGAGGCTTGATTCCATGGTATATTGTAATCAAGGAGGCAGGCTTGCTAGATAGCCTGTGGGCGTTGGTTCTTCCCGGAGCTGTACCTGTTTTCAGTGTAATATTGCTTTTGAATTTCTTCAGAGAAATACCGAAGGAACTAAGCGAAGCAGCATTTATAGACGGAGCTGGGCACTGGACAACACTATGGAGAATCTACGTACCTGTTTCAACTCCTGCACTAGCAACTATTACCCTGTTTTCACTAGTAGGACATTGGAACAGCTGGTTTGACGGTCTTATTCTGATGAATAAAGCTGAGAATTATCCGCTCCAGAGTTATATTCAGACTATTGTAGTTCAGAGATCCTACAGTATGCTGTCCAGACAGGAAATTTCAGAACTTGCTACAGTTTCTGACAGAACGTTGAGATCCTCTCAGATTTTCCTGGGTACGCTTCCGATAATACTGGTCTACCCGTTCCTTCAGAAATATTTTGTCAAGGGTATTGTACTTGGCGGTGTAAAGGGTTAGTCTTAATAAAGACTATATAAAGCAGGCAGGTCAGTAAACTTTTCATTAAAGTTAAAGTTATCGTTGAGGGGGTGTTTGAAATAGTAAGGATGATTTTGAATGCTGATATAAAAAAGGGAAGAATAAATAAAAACATATACGGTCATTTTTCTGAACATCTTGGGAGATGCATTTACGAGGGAATATGGGTGGGGGAGAATTCTACCATTCCAAACATAAAAGGCTTCCGCATGGATGTGGTAGAAGCCCTTAAAAAATTAAAAATTCCTGTGCTGAGATGGCCAGGAGGATGTTTTGCAGATGAGTATCACTGGACAGACGGGATCGGCCCAAAGGAAAGCAGACCTTGCATGGTTAATACCCATTGGGGCGGTGTAATTGAAAACAATCATTTTGGTACCCATGAGTTTCTGGAATTCTGTGAATTAATAGGCGCTGAGCCATATATTTGCGGTAATGTGGGAAGCGGTACAGTTCAGGAGATGCAGCAATGGGTAGAGTATATCACCTTTGATGGAAAATCGCCCATGACCGAATTACGAAAGACCAACGGGAAGCAAGACCCCTGGCGGCTTAAATATTTCGGAGTAGGCAATGAAAACTGGGGCTGCGGCGGAAACATGCGTGCTGAGTATTATGCCGACCAATACCGCAGATACGCAACATACGTAAGAAACTTCGGAGAGAATAAGATATATAAGATTGCCGGGGGTGCATCGGTGGATGACTATCACTGGACTGAGGTTTTAATGAGAGAGGCCGGAAAACAAATGGATGGCCTAAGTCTCCACTATTACACAAGAGTCTCGAAGGATTGGTCTATACAGGGTTCTGCCACCGAGTTTGAAGAAAATGAATGGTTTTCGGTAATGCAGAATGCTCTTTATATGGATGAACTTGTAACAAAGCACTCCAATATTATGGACAAATATGACCCTGAAAAAAAGGTTGGATTGATAGTTGATGAGTGGGGAACCTGGTTCGGCGTTGAGCCCGGAACAAACCCCGGGTTCCTTTACCAGCAAAATACCCTCAGAGATGCGTTGGTGGCAGGAGTCCATTTCAACCTGTTCAACAACCATTGCGACAGAGTACAAATGGCTAATATAGCGCAGATAATTAATGTGCTTCAGTCTGTCATTCTCACTGAAGGGGAGAGAATACTTCTAACTCCGACATATCAAGTATTCGACATGTATAAGGTACACCATGATGCAGAACTATTGTCAATGGATTTTAAAAGCCCGGAATACACTTTTAATGGAGAGAATATACCTCAGCTGAGTGTATCCTCCTCAATGGACAATGAAGGAAAAATACATGTTTCAATATGTAATCTCAATCCATCCGAGGCTGTTGATGTTGATATAGATATTAGAGGATTAGAGGTTCAAAGTTGTAAGGGTCAGATAATATCCTCAAACAGTATGAATGCAAAAAATACCTTTGATGAATTAAACAATGTAAAAATAGGAACCTTTGAGAATATCCGGTTAATAAAAAATCATATTACCGGAGAGATACCCTCAAAATCGGTGGTTACAATAGAAGTTGTATAAGTGTATAATAAATTTACCGGAATGTCCTGTCTATATCAGTATAGCCAGGGCATTTTAGTAGTTATAAAAGAAAGGCGGGATACATTTAATGATAGTTAAAAACCCTATAATCCGGGCAGATTTTCCGGACCCTGATATAATTCGCGTTGATAGTACCTATTATATGGTATGTACAACCATGTTTGTCATGCCGGGGGGACCAATTCTTAAATCTAAGGATCTGTGTCATTGGGAATTGGTCTCTTATATATTTGAGACTATTGAGGAGAACGATATTTATCAGCTTAAATGCGGAAAAAATGCTTATGGCAAGGGACAGTGGGCCACAAGTCTAAAATACCATAACGGAATTTTTTACGCATGCTTTATGTGTCATGACATGAAAAAGACCTATATATATTATACCGATAATATCGAAAAAAGCGGCTGGAGCAGATATGTGATTGAGGGCAGCTATCACGATATGTCCTTCCTGCTTGACAAAGATAAGGCATATCTGATATATGGCAACGGCGATATAAGGATCGTTGAATTAAGAGATGATTTGTCTGGAATAAAGGAGAATGGAGTTGATAAGCTGCTCTTCAGTACACCCTCCGTAAATGCTCGTCTGCGCTGTGAGGGCTGCAGAGCTTATAAAATAAATGAGTATTACTATTTGCTGTTTATTGAGTGGCCTGCTGACGGCTGTGGCAGAAGGCGGGTCGTATGCTATCGCTCACGTGAACTGCTGGGGGAATATGAAAGAGAAATACTCCTTGATGATGACATGGGCTACCAAAATCAGGGTGTTGCACAAGGAGCGCTGGTGGATACTCCTGAGGGTGAATGGTATTCAATTTTGTTTCAAGATCATGGTGCTGTGGGGAGAATACCATATCTGCTTCCTGTTTCCTGGGAGAATGGGTGGCCTGTTATCGGTATTGACGGAAAGGTACCAGAGAGTTTTGAAGTACCATTTGAAAAGTACCCTACAAAACCTTTGATAATGAGTGACAGCTTTAATCACTCTGAAAACAAATTGAATTTATACTGGGAATGGAACCACAACCCCGAAGAGGGCTGCTGGTCTTTTACCGAACGGCAGGGTTATTTGAGATTGCATTCCGCCTCACTGGCGAAAGACATTTTAACTGCCAGAAATACATTAACTCAACGTACCAGCGGTCCTCGCTGTGCTTTTACTGTAGAGCTGGATACCGATGGGATGAATTCCGGTGACTATGCAGGTATTGTAGCTTTACAGGGTAATTACGGAATGATAGGAGTCAAGGCTGATGAAAATTGCTTAAAAAGAGTTGCAGTTTCAAAAAAAGACAGTGAAGGCAAACAAAAAGAGGAAATGTATCTACCTTTTACAGGTACGCGAATATTTCTCAAGATAGAATTTAATTTTGAGAATAGCATAGATATTGCTTCGTTCTATTTTTCCACCGATGGTAGCCAGTGGAAAAGGCTTGGCACTGATCTGAAGATGACTTATACTCTAGATCTTTTCATAGGATATCGGATAGGGATCTTTTACTATTCACAAAAGCAGTCGGGTGGGGTTGCTGATTTCAGGAACTTCAGGTATGTTTCAGAAGATATCACAGCTTAACAGCGTAGAAAATAGAGGATAATAGTAAAATATTGACAAATATGCAAAGTAAATGTAACATTATACATAAATGGTAACAATTTACTACTTATTTGAGGAAATTGATTAAGTGAGGTGTCATATTATGTTATTAAATGTTCAACCGATGCATATTGATGGGCTAAACTGCAGAGAGGATATATTTTTTACAGTAGCAGCCCATTATAAAAGAGAATATCAGCTGGCGTTTTCCGAAGCTTTTAATTTCAAATATACTCCAGCAGAGCCGGGGCAGTCTGAATGTATGGGTGCCCGTATCAGCACCGGTAATGACAACCTGCAGGATTTACTTGAGATGTATTGCGGATTTAAGATATTTACCTTAAAAGCAGATACTGTGGATGAGATTTATAAAACAATTAGAGAGCAACTTCAACTGGGGTATCCTACAGCAATCTCAATCAACACATATTGGTGTCCCTGGAGTCGGAGTTATCAGAAGGTTAATTTCGGACACACGTGCCTTGCTATAGATATTGACTCCGAAAATAAAATTACTTGTTTGGATCCAATAGCCGGACAGGTTCATTTTTATCTTCCATATGATGATTTTAAAAACGGCTTTGCATATTATTCTACCTTCAGGTTTGGAATGTCACGGCAAAATTATGACTATAAAGAGGTTCTGGGTACTTCGGTAGAAAAGGTATTCAAATATGAAATTTTCAACGATATGGAAAGATTCATCGAGGACTTTGAATCACAATTTAACTTCGAAGAGGAATTTAAAAATGGCAGCGCTGATATTTGGGGTGCATTACTATTCAGGAATCTCACATATATATCAGGTTCAAGATTCCTATACTCCCAATTTATCAATTACATAAATAAGGTTTTACAGAACTCAAAGCTGGAACAGGTTGAAAAAGAGTTTCAATGTGTACATAATAAGTGGAAGGTAGTAATAAGCTGGCTTCTGAAGGGATATTATACAGGAAATTCCGAGGGAATTCATAAAAGAGCTCTTAAATCCTTTAAGGATATTCTGAGTATGGAAAAAACCATACTGTTGAATCTTCAGGAGGCAGTACAAAATAATGCCATGTCAGTGCAAAAAAGTGCGGAGGTATCAAATACTGAAAGCATAAATGGAGAATGTGAATATACATTTATTAATTTAAGCAATTACTTTAACAGCAATGCTTTTCATAGTACTGAATCAAGAGATTGTACTGCCGACTTTACCGGAACAGGGCACTATTTCTTATCTCATAATGCCCCAAGCGGACAAATTGTTTCATCGGAAAAACTTATATTCAGATTTCCCGAAATTATTGATAACAGCTGTAACAATATCTCCTGTGACAATCAGGTTATAACTGTTCCTGCTGGAGAATATAAAGGGATTTTATTGATGGGCTCAAGTGAATGGGGAAACTTTATTGAGCAAATAGGTGTAAACTATATTGATGGGAGCAGTGACAGCATTCAGGTTAATTTCAGCGACTGGGCTACTGAAAGCCCCTTGTACGATGAAGTTATTATATGGGGAGGAAAGAGTCATAACAAATATGAGGGTAGAACATATAGTAATGAATATAACTTACTTGCCATACAACGTTCAATACCTGTGAAAAAGGAATTGAAGAGCATAACCTTACCTGATTGTCCCAATATGCACATTTTTGCCGCCACCCTTTACAAGTAAACCCGACATTACCTGGATAATACTTCTGACTCAGGGAATGCATTAAATAAGGATGTCTATAAACTTCAAACATCTTCTGAAAAATAGAACACTGGCTTCGGCCGGTGTTTTTTTCTGCCCATAATAAAACAGCTGTACAGTCACGAATGTTTTCAAAGACAGGTAAAATATACATATAATTCTCAATGATAATTATGTATTGTTTGGAAATGCTATATTTAAACACCAGTGTCTAGAATCAGGAGGAATTTATGGCTAAAAAGAGGGGTATTTCGGGCCTGTTTACAATTTTGACCTATAAAAAACCAAAAAACATAGAACCTTTTTATATACCTGAGACAGAAGAAGAGACAAAAAAAGCTGAAAAAGTCAGAGGAGTAGAACACAAGGTCAGAGGGATAAAAAAACCTGTACCTGTATCCGAGATAAAAAAGGAAAAGGATAGGGAAAAGGGTGTCGATATAAATGATAAATCTGAAAAGTACAAAATTAAAGACACTGGGAGCAAAAATATATCAGACCAAAAGGTATCAAAGGATATAGATGAAAATATAGAATTGATTAAGACTGCTTTTAATTCTGACAAAAATAAGGATATTATTATCCGTGAGTTTAAAATAGGAAGTAAGCTAAAAGCTTTTATTTCATTTATAGACGGAATGGCGGACCGGACCACTATAAACGATTTCATTATAAAGCCGTTACTGTCAAAAAAAGATTACTCAGAATATGAATGCAATATGGATAAGATACTTCTTGAGGTAATCGAAACAAACCAGTCAACAAAGATTACCGATAGTGAAGAAATGATATATGAAATATTGGTGGGTAATACCTGTCTTTATGTTGAAGGCTGTGATTACTGTATATCCAGCGAGACCAAGGGTTTTGAAAAACGTTCAGTGACTACACCCCAAACCGAGGGCGTAGTGAGAGGAGCCCAGGAGGGATTTACTGAAAACCTGCGCACAAACGTGACATTAATAAGACGAATAATAAAAAATAAGGATCTTACTACGGAATTTCTAAAAATAGGTGCCAGAAATCATAATCAGTGTGCTGTGATGTACATTAATGGCTTAATAAATCCGGCTATAGTAGAGGAAATAAAGAGAAGGATTAATAGTCTTGATACTGATTATATTGCCGGAAGCGGGATATTAGAGCAGTTTATCGAAGAAAATCCCTGGTCAATTATCCCAACAATCATGTCAACTGAAAGGCCAGATAGGGCCGCATCTCACCTGGTAGAAGGCAAGGCTGTTATTATAGCCAATGGTACACCCTTTGCCCTTGTGGTACCTGTAACAGTAGCAACAATGTTTCATACACCGGAGGATACAACCCTGAGGTGGCAGTACGGAACTCTTTTAAGGTTTATTAGAATTTTTGCGGTATTTATAGCGACCTTTGTACCCGGACTTTATGTAGCACTAACAAATTTCCACAGGGAGATGATTCCTACAGATCTTCTGATTGCTATTGCTAAAGCCCGTGAAGATGTACCCTTCCCTACTATTGTCGAGGTTTTACTTATGGAGGCTTCATTTGAGCTTATACGAGAAGCGGGCATCAGAATCCCAGGAATCATTGGAAATACCATAGGTATAATCGGGGCGCTTATCCTTGGACAGGCTGCAGTTCAGGCAAACCTTGTAAGTCCTGTCCTTATTATAGTTGTTGCTATCACAGGGCTTGGAAACTTTGCAATTCCTGATTTCAGTATGGCCTTTGCAGCTAGAATTACTCGTATAATTTATATAATACTGGGAGCTTTTTTGGGGTTTTACGGTATTTCTCTGGGTATAGTTGCTACTGCAGTTATGTTAGCATGTACAAAATCCTTTGGGATCCCCATGTTAACCTTAGTTGCCCCTAAATTGTCAAATAGTAATGATGTTATTATAAGAATGCCTGTCTGGATGCAGCGATACAGGCCCGAAAACACAAATCCTCTGGACATTACAAGGCAGCCATATATTTCTCGAAAGTGGACTCAGGAACCGCCTGTTTCTGATACATTAAATAGTAATAACGAAGATTACGGGGGCGAGCAGGAGAAGGTAAAGAATACTGGCAAGGAGGATGATGACAATGACAGCAAGGAATAGTCAAGGAACCTTCGGTACCTATGAAGCAGTGTGCCTTACCACTATTCTCATGATAACAAAAATTTTCTATGTTTCTATAGCTATAATTATAGATACTGAAGGTACTTCCGGATGGTATGCAACAATAATTTCCTGTCTTACAAGCTTGATATTGTTTTCGATAATATTCCTGCTGATGAAGAGGTTCCCTAATATGGATCTGTCACAAATATTTGAGGCTGTATTAGGTAAGTTCGCAGGTAAGGTTCTTATTTTATTGTTTGCGGCATATTTCATTTATTATGCTTCTTCAAGCCTGAGAGAATTCATAGAAATGATTAAGGCTTATAACCTTCCTTACACACCTCCAAGCATTCTTATTTTCGGGTTTATATCAGTATGTGCAATTGTTGCATATTTCGGGCTGGAGGGCATCGCGCGTATATCTGGAATTTTTTTTATTCCCGTCGTAGCAGCAGTGGTTATAATTTTTCTTCTGGCCAGCCCAAGATATGACTTTGACTTTATAAAACCCTATTGGGGCTATGGATTAAAAGACACATTAATAACAGGGGTACTCAGAAGCTCAGATTACGATGAAGTTATTATTCTTGCTTTCATAATAAATTCCATACATGGTCTTAAAACCTTTAAAAAAGTAGGTTATACAAGTATTGCTATATCCGGGATAACCTTCAGTTCAAATATACTATTTATTATTTTAGCATTTACTTACTCAGGAGGAAGAGAAAATCTGTCGAGCTTATTTGAATTATCGAGAGCAATCTACTTTAACAGGTTTGTACAAAGACTGGAATCTATCTTTCTTTTTGCCTGGGTTATCTCTTCACTTGTTAGTGTATCTATAGCCTTTTATATATCAATAAGCTTATATACGAAAGCTTTTAGAATTCCGTATCATAGGCCGCTAATATTTCCATTCAGCTTTTTACTGTTTATGATTGCTCTTATTCCAAAAAATATGTCTGAGGTAGTTCAGGTGAATATACATTTTATTCGGGAGTACAGCTGTTTTTTTATATACACGATACCTATACTGATACTTTTAATAGCTGCAATTTTCAAAAAAAGAGGTGATTTGCCAGATGGTAAAAAGAGTTAGCCTGCTTTTGATATTATGTATCTTAATATGCGGTACTTTTACAGCCTGCTTTGATGCACAAGAGGTGGATGACGAAGTATATGTCCTTGCACTTGGGCTAGATAAGGGAATGACTAATAAAATAAGACTTACTATCCAATATCCGACCTATAAGACAGGAGGAGGGGGCGGAGGTGCGGAACAGGAAAAAAATAAGGGTGGAATGGGAAATTCCAATAAACAAACAGGATCAAATATTCATACAATAGAAGCACCATCAATATTGGAGGCTATTGATATGTATGGAATGGCAATATCAAGAAGAGTGTCCTTAATGCACATGAAAAATTTAATAATATCAGAGGATATGGCAAGGGAAGGCATTGAAGATCATTTAGCTCCTATGTCCAGGTTCAGGGAAACAAGAAGAATCGTTGATGTAGCGGTCGTAAGAGGAACTGCACAAGAATTCATTCATGAGAATGAGGCAAATATCGGGGAAAGTTTAACTAAATCGATGGAAATAATGGCTGTACAATCTAAAAACACCAGCTATTTTCCAAGTGTAACCTTCCATGACTTTTATATCGGACTATTATCGAACTATAGCCAGAGTTACGCAACATATACCGGGATCAATGATTTTAAGCAATTACCGGAAGAACAAGAGAAAAGAAAATCACCGCTGGTAATCAACAATGGGTTTATACCCGGAAAACTCCCCAGATCCGGAGTAGACAAGAGAGAATTTGTAGGTACTGCGGTTTTTTCGGCTGATAGAATGGTGGGGTATCTGAATAGTGATGAGACGAGATATTTTCTTATGATATTAGGTAAATTTAAAAAAGGTATCATTAGTATACCCGACGAGAAGTCACCCGACAAGGTTATTCCTCTTGATTTTCGACTTGCCCGTAAGCCTGTAACAAAAGCATATTTCAAAAAAGAGAAACCTATTATTGACGTAAAGCTTGAATTGGAAGCAGATATAGGATCAATACAGAGTAGAATAAACTATGAGGATATGAATAATATCGAAGAATTAAACAAAGATGTTGAACTGTATATTCGGGAGAGGGTGACAAATGTCGTTACCAAGGTAAAGAATGAATATAAAACCGATGTATTTGGCTTTGGACAAAAAGTTGCTGGATATTTCCCTACAATACAGGAATGGGAGAGATATGACTGGCTTAAGCATTTCCCTGAGGCGAGGGTTAACATAGAGGTAAATGTGAATATCAGAAGGACAGGAACTATGATTAAGTCCTCCAAATTAAGAGGCAAAAAACTACAAAAAAGTACCTGAAATAAGGTTTAATTAAAGCAGTAAACAAGAGGGCTGGGTGATTATATTGATCTACATTCTTACAATTTTCATGCTATTGGCTGGCTTCTATAGCTTCACTTATGGTATAAGTCTATGGAGAGATGATAATAAAAGACTTGGAAGCGTTGGTACTATTCTTATTTCAGTATTAGGAACATTAATACCAATAGTAATTATGTTTATCCATCGCTGAATAAACGCGGAGTATTTTCTATACCCCGATTTTCTTATAGGTTGAGGGTGAACAGCCTTTAACAGACTTGAAGGATCTATTAAAGGTGACAATACTGTTAAAGCCAACTGCATAGGCTATATCGGCCACTGACATAACTGAGTTTGTGAGATAGTGCTCAGCTTGTTTTATTCGGTATTCGTTAAGATAGAGACTGAAATTTTTTTCGGTAATCTCCTTAAAAATTCTGGAGAAATAAAACTCGCTGAAGCCCACAGCCTTTGCTACGTCAGCAAGAGAAATATCGTTCATGTAATTTGTCTCGATATACTTAAAGGCTTCAGACAGTTTGTCCAGCCCATGAATTTTCTTAACAGTATCTGCACCCCTTTGTGGCTTTAATCTTTCCATAACATAATTCGATATAATAGCCAAAATATCATAAATTCTTGCACACAAAAAAAGCTGATAGCCAAAGGCCTTGTTTTGATAGCTATCAACAATGCTAATTATATGGTTTTTTAGATCAGTGTAAAAGAGTGTCTCCCTGTGAGATATTCTGAAAGTATGTGATATAAGGGGCTTTATTATGGTATTACTGCCAAGGGCATTAAAAACTGAGGAATCGAATTGAATAAAAATTCTTCTCCCTTCGTTATTTTGGTTGGAAAACCCGTGAGTATCACCATGTGCGATAAAGATAATATCACCCTCTTCCAATGAAAATTCATTGTTATTAACTGTTATATTAAGGGTGTTTTTTTCAACATAAAGCAGTTCAATGGCAGCATGCCAGTGAACTGGATATGTGAAATCGGTCTGGGTATTATCTTCTAATCTGAAAGGAAACTCCTTTGTAAATATATCCTTTTCGTGTAAACCTTCAACAAACATAATACAGCTCCGTTACAATAAAGTAATCTTATATACATTTTATGTGATTTATATAAAATATACAATGAGAATACGTGGCTAACAATAAAAAGCTGCGGAAGTCTTATTATCGGACCTCAGCAGCTTCTTAATCAAATTGATTTACACTAATTCAAAGTTGCCCATCAGTACCTGAGTACCAGTAAGCTTTATACTTCTGGCATCGGGCTGACTACCACCAACATATACTTCAAAAATTCCAGGCTCCAGCATCAGTTCGCCATCATCAGTGACAACCATCATATCTTCTGCAGTGAGAGTAAAACTAGTCTGCTTTTGCTCCCCAGGCTTCAAACTTACTTTTTGTACACCTCTGAGCTGCCATTTGGGAGCAACTGTGGAGGTTTCAACGTCTTTCAGATAAACCTGTACAACCTCCTTGGACTCATAGCCGCCAATGTTCTTAACCTTCACGGTACAGGTAATGCTATCTCCCGCTTTGATTTGAGTTGAGGATAACGTGAGCTCGCTGAACTCAAATCTGGTATACCCGAGGCCAAAGCCAAAGGGATAGAGTGCTTCATTCTGCATGTACTTGTAGGTTCTGTTTATCATGGAGTAATCACGAAAATCGGGAAGCTCCTCTGTAGTTCTGTAGAAAGTGACAGGAAGTTTACCGCAGGGGCTGAAATCTCCAAACAGCATCTGAGCAATTGCTCTTCCTCCTTGGGCTCCAGGATACCAGGCCTGGACGATTGCAGGCACATTTTCATCGGCCCAGGTGACGGCCAATGCGCTACCAGATAACAACACAAGTATTACAGGCTTGCCGGCTGACGTTACGGCTTCAAGAAGCTGCTGCTGCAGACCGGGAAGATTCAGGTCGAACTTGTCGCCTGCTCCGTACTCATTGCCTGCATCACCCTCTTCACCTTCAATAGTGGCATCCAAACCAAGACAAAGGACAACAACATCAGACTTCTCGGCTGCAGCTACTGCTTCAGCGATTCTGTCGTTTGGTTGTGCCAGACCTTCAACCTTGTCCTTATACAGGTGACAGCCCTGAGAATAATTTATTCTGACAGAGTCGGGAAGTATTTCTCTAATACCGTCTAATACAGTGATGTACTGCGAGGGAGTTCCGAAATAATTGCCCATGAGAGCTTCTCTGCTGTCGGCATTAGGACCAATTACTGCTATGGATTTAAGAGCATCCTTTTTAAGAGGCAGCAGATCTGCATTTTTCAAAAGTACAAGTGACTCTTTTGATGCTTTCAGAGCCAGTTCTCGGTGTTCTTTACAGTCAACTATATCGTAGGGGGTGTCTGCAAAAGGTACATTTTCATCCTTATCAAACATACCCAGTTTCATTCGGGTCATCATCAATCGGGAGACTGATTCATTTATCTTTTCTTCTGTAACAAGCCCTTCGTTATATGCAATCATTAGATTAAGATACATATTTCCGCAGTTTGTGTCACATCCGTTATTAACAGCAAGTGAGACTGATTCCGGGGCTGTTTTGGTTACCATGTGATATTCATGGAAGTCTTTTATTGCCCAGCAGTCTGAGGTTACATGGCCTTTAAAGCCCCAATCGTCTCTCAGAATGTCTTTGAGCAGAGTCTTACTTCCGCAGCAGGGCTCGCCGTTGGTCCTGTTATAGGCACCCATTACAGCTTCAACCTTTGCATCCTGTACCAGCTTTTTAAAGGCTGGGAGATAGGTTTCGTACATATCCTTTTTTGAGGCTACTGCGTTGAAGCTGTGGCGTTCTCCTTCGGGGCCGCTATGTACAGCAAAGTGCTTGGCACAGGCAGCAGTTTTCAAGTATTTTTCATCACTGCCCTGAAGACCTTCTACAAATTTAATACCCAGTCTGCTGGTGAGATATGGGTCTTCACCATAGGTTTCGTGGCCGCGACCCCAGCGCGGATCTCTGAATATGTTTATATTAGGAGACCAGAAAGTTAATCCTTTATAAATGTCGTGGTCGTCTTTTCTCTGAAATTCGTGGTACTTCGCTCTGCCTTCAGTTGAAATAACGTCGGCTATATCAAAGATAAGCTCTTCGTCAAAGGTGGCAGCCATACCTATAGCCTGAGGAAATACAGTTGCAGTGCCGGCTCTTGCAACACCGTGGAGTGCTTCATTCCACCAGTTGTAGGACGGTATGCCTAAACGCGGTATGGCAGGAGAATTGTAAAGCATCTGAGATGATTTTTCCTCAAGAGTCATTCTTGAAACTAAATCCTTGACTCGTTCTTCAAAGCATAAGCTTTCGTCAAGGTAAGCAGGCCTTTCGTTTGTCATAATATCTCCCTTCTACGCGCATAGCGCGTACATAAATAGTAATGAACAGACATGTAGTGGCTTTTTTAGTGCGAAAGATATAGATGTCAGCGCAAACCCACGTTTCGCGCTTTTTACGCTAACCTCCAATCTCTAACTTCTAACTTCTTACTTCTTACTTCTAATAAATACTATACTTTAGCAGAAATCAAATATCATTTCATTTGTTGCTCTATACTATTCATTTTCTGCGGAACGGCCTGAAGTTTATTTATACTTAGAATAACCTACTTTTTCCTGACACTTCCGGGCTAAATTTTGAAATGAAACGCACACAAAGAGCTTACTTGAAATTGGTGAGATTCAAGTAAGCTCTTTTAACCATGCATATCATTTCTAAAATTTGTCCTCTCGCTCGGAAAGTGTTGCTAATGTTATTCATAATTATAAACAAAAGACAGCCACATCCATGGCGGATTCGGCTGTCTTTCGCTGCGCTGGTCAGACGCATTTATAATCACACACATGCAAAAGGCAATTTGCTTTGTGATCTAACTTATTTTATACCTGCTCTACTTCCGATGCAAGAGCCTATTTTAATTTCCAGGCTAGGTCATTCCATCTTAATTCATTTCGCAGCTTATGAATGGTTGTGTCCTTATTAATAAGCACGTATTCTATTCCTACCATATCAGCCCAATCGATAAGCTGTTCTGCTGTTACTACAGTAGAGAATACAGTGTGGTGAGCTCCGCCGGCATATATCCAGGCTTCGGCACCAACTTCAAGAGAAGGCTCCGGTTTCCATAGAACTCTTGCGACCGGAAGTTTTGGCATGTCTATTGTTGGTTGAACAGCCTCCACCTCTGCAATAATAAGTCTCATACGTCCGCCCATATCTATAAGTGATGCGCAGACTGCATGGCCTGAGGCGCCGTCAAATACTATTCTTGCCGGGTCGGATTTTCCTCCGATTCCCAAAGGATGTACCTCAAGGCGTGGTTTTGTGGCTGCAATAGTGGGGCAGACCTCCAACATGTGAGCACCAAGGATCATTTCTTCACCAGGTACCATGTGGTAAGTGTAATCCTCCATAAAGGAAGTTCCCTTATTTTCAGCCATAACCTTCATAACATTTGTTAATGCAGAAGTTTTCCAGTCTCCTTCACCGCTGAACCCGTAACCTCTGGACATTAAGTCCTGAACAGCCAGACCCGGCAATTGTTTCAGGCCATGCAAATCTTCAAAGGTGGTTGTAAAGGCACCTGCTCCTACCTTATCCAAAATAGCCTGGATACCAAGCTGTATTTTCGCCTGTTCTCTGATAGCATCGAATTTTTGTCCTGACTGAGCTTCAGCAGCAATATCGTACTTTACTTTATATTCTGCAACCAAAGCATCTACTTCCGCGTCGGTAACCTTATTGACTTCAGCTGCAAGATCTCCTACGGCATATGTGTTTACAGACCAGCCAAGCTTGATCTGAGCCTCAACCTTATCGCCTTCGGTGACAGCTACTTCACGCATATTATCTCCAAATCTCACCACCTTCAGTTGACGTCCGTAAATGTAAGCCGCAGCTGTTCTCTGCCAGGCTCCTATTCTTTCACGAACTCCTACATCCTCCCAATAGCCTGCGACAACCTTTCGGGGCATACGCAATCTAGCTCCTATAAATCCGTGCTCACGGTCACCATGGGCCGATTGATTAAGGTTCATAAAGTCCATGTCGATTTCATTCCATGGAAGTTGACGGTTAAATTGTGTATGAAGGTGGAGATATGGCTTATTTAGCTGTGATAAACCCGCAATCCACATTTTTGAAGGAGAGAAGGTATGCATCCAGGTAATAATACCGGCGCAGTTCCTATCTGCATTTGCTTCAACCAAAACATCAGTTATTTCATCCGGGGTTGTAACGATGGGCTTGAAAACGATTGTATATGGTATGGATGAGTCCTGGTTTAGTTTTTCAACCATTATTTTTGAATGTTCAGCAACTTGCTTCAAAGTTTCAGGTCCATACAAATGCTGACTACCTGTTATAAACCAAAAATCATACTTCTTTAAATTGAACATTTTAAAGTCCTCCTTAACAGTTTTACTTGTATGCACAAGTATTTTCTTTAATTGTATAGCTTTTGTATATAAAAATCAATATTATTTTTACCTAAAGTATTGACTTTGCTGTTGTTGAAAAATTCTTATTGAAAATGAATACTTGTTACTATATAATTTTTGTATTGATTGTATGCACAAGTTTTACTAGAGAGGGAAATTAAATGCTGCAAAATGATGTCGGTCAAACAAAATATGCCAAATTAAAAGAATATATAAAAGAAGAAATAATAATGGGACGAATAAAACCCGGAGATCAGATTCCTTCTGAAAACACCTTGTCTGAGAGGCTCTCATTAAGCAGGCATACTGTCAGAAAAGCAATATCTATGCTTGTCAATGAAGGATATTTATATACAGAACACGGAAGAGGCACCTTTTGTAAGGATAGAAGTATCAGCAGGGCAAATTCAAGAAATATAGGAGTGATGACTACTTATATTTCAGAGTATATTTTCCCCAGAGTTATACAGGGAATAGATTCGGTACTGTCGGAGAAAGGCTACAGCATAATGCTTAAGAATACAGATAACGACGTTGAAAAGGAAGCCCTCTATCTCCAGGAAATACTTAACAAGGATTTGGAAGGCCTAATTATAGAACCTACAAAAAGTTCTGTTTTTTCCAACAATGTTAAGTACTATAAGGCACTGGATGAGCATAATATACCATACATTTTTATTCATGGGGTTTATCAGCAGTTGGAAAACAAGCCCCAGATAATTCTTAATGACTCAGATGGAATGTATTTGGCTGTTAAATACCTAATTGATATGGGACATAAGGATATAGTGGGTATTTTCAAAGCAGATGATATTCAGGGGATTGAAAGGCATAAGGGCTACGCAAAGGCATTGGCGCAAGGATTTCTGCAGTATAACCCTGACAATGTAGTATGGTTTCATACCGAAGATAGAAAGATTAAGCCCTATTCATCTATTGAAGCTATGTTGAATAACGGGAAGAAGATTGATGCGATTGCCTGCTATAATGATCAGGTTGCGTTCGGAATTTATGAAAAACTAGTGGGAATGGGGCTCTCGGTACCTGATGATATTTCAATTACCGGCTTTGACGACTCCTATTATTCCACAAGTTGTCCTGTCAAACTTACCTCTGTCAGCCACCCTAAAGAATTGCTTGGAGAAATGGTTGCACAGACTTTGATGGAAATGATAGAAAAGCCTGAATTTGCAAAGAGCTCTATAAGAAAGGTCATTGAGCCTGAACTGATTGTCAGGGATTCTGTATTGGAAAAAGTGAAAATTAACAAATGAAGAGTGAATAGTTTTGAAAGAAAAGGGGTTATACACAGCGGATTTAACTCCTTAAAAATTAATTTACATGTGTGCACAAGCGTACATATGTTGTTGGAGCAATAAAACGGTTTATCAATGGGAAGCTGCCCAAGAGTACCTGATAAATTTTTTCGTTGTATGTTATAATAATATATACTTTTTTAGAGAGGTAAATTTCATGTTATTAAAATCACTTAAGGAAGAAGTTCTGCAGGCTAATCTTGATCTGCCAAAATACGGCCTTGTTACTTTTACATGGGGAAATGTAAGCGGAGTCGACAGGGAAAAAGGTCTTATGGTAATAAAGCCAAGCGGAGTACCTTACGAAGAGCTTAAAATAGAAGATCTTGTTGTTATGGATCTGGAAGGGAACCAGGTGGAAGGAAGCTTACGCCCTTCATCTGACACTCCTACTCATATAGTTCTGTACAATGCTTTCAAAGATATTGGGGGTGTTGTTCACACCCACTCCCCATGGGCAACTAGCTGGGCTCAGGCCGGCCGTCCCATAAGGCCTATGGGAACTACTCATGCTGATTATTTCTATGGAGAAATTCCTTGCACCAGAAGGCTCACTCAGGAGGAAATAGAAGTCGAGTATGAAAGAAATACAGGTCTTGTAATAGTTGATACCTTTAAAGACTTGAATCCCGTATATATTCCAGGCGTACTTGTGGAAGACCACGCCCCCTTCAGCTGGGGTAAAAATGCATATGAAGCGGTGCATAATGCGGTTGTTATGGAGGAAGTGGCAAAAATGGCTTTAAATACTCATGTTCTTACAGGCGGTGCTGACAATGATGTCAATCAATACCTTCTGGATAAGCACTTTATGAGAAAACACGGAGCAAATGCGTATTACGGTCAAAAGTAGTATTTGTTCTAAAAATATACAATGTCTTTACCATAAAAAAAGTGGCTTTTGCCACTTTTTTTATGGCAAAAATTAAAATTATATATTTGATAAACTTTATGGTTAAAAAATCTGTATTGATACAAAATACATATAGTAGTCATAGCGTAGAAAGTAATTCAAATTGTTTTAAATTCAACTTTACTGATTGGGTAATGAAGGGAGGTTGTACATTTGGAGGGTAATGAGCTTTCGCAGCTACTGGATTGCATTAATATATTTCGTCATCTGTACGACCATATCAGGTTTGTCGACCCGGTCAATTCAAATATTATTAATTTAGGTCTTGAGAATAAGCTTGAAGAGAAAGTAGAAGAACTAAAATGTTATAATTTCTGGGGAATAAATAGAACTTGTAAAAATTGCATTTCAATGCGTGCATTTATAGAAAATAAATTCTTCATAAGAATTGAAAACCGATCAGATAGAATTTTTTTAACTATGGCTGTCCCTTTTGAATTAGAAAATAGAAAGATAGTAATTGAGTTAATAAAGGATGCAACCGACAGTATCTTTTTTGAAAACAGCATAAGTTGCAATTTCCTGGAGTTGTTGAAAAAAATTGAAAAAATTAACAATCTAGCGCTAAAGGATGCCTTAACAGGGGTATATAATAGACGGTATATTAATGAAAAACTGCCCATTGACCTGGTGACGACAGCGGCATCTGATATTAGTCTATCGGTTATAATGATTGATGTTGATCATTTCAAATTGGTTAATGATACCTATGGTCATCTTGTTGGGGATACAGTTCTGAAGATTTTGGCTGAAACCATACAGTCCTGCATTAAAAGGGAGACTGACTGGGTTGCTAGATATGGAGGAGAGGAGTTTCTTATATGTCTTCCAGGAGCACAGCTTACTAAAGCTGTGGAGATAGCAGAAAATATCAGAAAAACCATTGAAGGAAGGAAGATAAAAATCGATACTGAGGAAATCAGGGTCACTGCAAGTTTTGGCGTCAGCAGTAATAAGTACACCAAAGACAGTAATTTTGAGGATGTAATTGACGAAGCCGACAGAATGCTTTACCAGGCTAAGAAGAATGGTAAGAACAGGGTCGAGTGGTGATACCTCCAGCTGTTTTATACTGATTAATGAAGTCTAACAAGCTTTGTTTTTATGTCAACAATGAAGTATAATGAACCTTGAAATTAATTAAACAGGTGCTTTTCTAAATCAAATAAATTTTGCCGAAATGAGATATAAACCCATGAATAAGAATAAAAAAATATACTTGCTATATCTAGTAACATCACTTTTTTGGTTTTCTACCTACATATATTCATCAATATTGCCTACTTACATAAAATCCCTTGGTGCTTCATACCTTATGGTTGGCCTTATACTAGGGTGTTATGGAGTGGGTCAGTTTGTGCTTAGAGTGCCAATAGGCATTTTATCTGATCGGCTAGGGAAAAGAAAAATATTTATAAATCTGGGTTTGTTATTTCTGATTATTTCTTCACTTGGACTATATATATTCGAACAGCCTCTGCTTATATTGATTTTCAGGTCCTTATCTGGAATTGCATCAGCGTTCTGGGTTATATTTACTGTATTGTATTCGAGCTATTTTGCGGAAAGTGAGGCTACAAAAGCAGTAGGTACATTAAATGCGTTTTGTAACGGAGGGGTACTGCTTGGGCTGCTTTTCGGAGGCTTTATTGTTGACAGCTTCGGGGTCAGATATACCTTCCTTGTATCGCTGATAGTTGCTGTTATAGGTTTGGCTGCTAGCTTTGGTATTTCGGAAAAAAAATTGCATCGAAAACCGGCTGAGGTAAAGGAACTTCTTATAGTTGTCCGTGACAGTAACTTTCAAACAATCGCAGTTATGGGAGTAATCTGCCAGTTCGTATCTTTTGCAACCGTTTATGGGTTTACCCCGGTTGTGGCAAAAAACATTGGTGCTTCGGACTTTCAGATTGCTATGCTAACAGCCCTTTCAGCAGTTCCTGGCATTTTAGGTTCTGCACTGAGCGGATCCTTCTTTGCAAGGAAGTTTGGAGAGCGCAGAACAATGATTTGGGGGCTGATAATAGCAGCGCTATCCTGCTGTGCAATACCATATTCAAACAATATGGTCATTCTTTCGATTTCTCAATGCATTGGCGGTTTTGGTACAGGAACGGTTTTTCCGCTGCTAATGGGGCTGAGCATAAAGAATGTTACAAACGATAAACGTGCAACTGCCATGGGTATTTTTCAGGCAATATACGGATTGGGAATATTTATGGGTCCAACCGTTGTCGGAGCGCTTACAGACGGTATCGGAATTAAATGGGGTTTTATAACGATAAGCGCAGTGGCATTATCAGGTGTTTTCGCTGCAGTGTTTTATAAGCAGAATAGTACTATTACAAAAGCAAAAAGCGAATTAAACCCAAATAACACTTCTGTCTGAGGTTTGGTTGGGTTGAAGTGACTTGAAACGGCTAACATTTAGTAAACAAATTAATGCTATAATTATAGTTTGTTAGAATAAACAAGGAGAACTGTATGAAGCAAGTTAAAAAAGCAAGTATGGCCTTACTATGCAACCAAATGGTGTTTATGTCAATGATATTAACTTCCACGGGGCTTGCACTGCCAAGACTTAAGGAGGAAATCGGACTGACCTCTGTTCAGCAGGGGAGTCTCGTAAGTATTCAATACCTTGGCTTTACTGTTGCTGTATTGGTTGGAGGTACTTTAATTGATAAAGTAGGGAAGCTCAGAATTATGAGTCTGTCTTTCGGTATATTGGGTTTGTCGGCTTTTTTATTTGGGGCAGCATCACAATACTGGATGACAGTTTTGGGTGTTCTTTTGATAGGTGCCTTTGGGAGTATCGCACAGAATGGAATTATTACTCTGGCTACAAATTTTGATAGCAAAAACTCAGAGAAAAATAATGCATTTATTCAGCTTTTTTTCACAGTGGGAGCTGTTTTAACGCCTCTTTTACTGTTGATTTTTATGCTGCAGTTTAGTAATTGGAGATTAGCTTATTATGTGATTGGTATCTTCTGTATAATTGTGGCAGGTATTACCTTAAGGTACAGGGATGAAAAAGCTTCGGCAGCAGTAGCATTGAAGGATAACTTTGCATTATATTCTAAGGCTTTGAAAACTCCGTCATACTTTATAGCACCCGTTGCCTTACTGCTTTATGTAGGTACTGAGATAGGAATTTGGGGTTTTGCACCTGTATTTTTTGAGAACCAGGGATATGGAACATTTGCAGGAATATTGACCAGTATACTTATTTGGCTCTCTATGTTTTTAGGCAGAACAGTATCAGTAAGGCTGCTGAAAAAACATGATATGATACATATTCTTATAGTACATGGAATTCTGGCTGTTATAGCATTGACCAGCGTAATATTCTCAGGGCAGACAGCCTCGATAGTGTGGATTAGTATATTCGGCTTTGCTTGTGCACCCTTTTACCCTCTGCTGGTTGCCTGGATGACCCGAATTACCGGTGAGAAAAGCAGCAGTGCTCTGGCACTGACCATGGCCTTCGGATCAATGGGAGCAATGCTTATGGGATGGTTTTCAGGAATAGTGGTTGACACATGGGGAGCCAGATATATAACTGCTGTTCCGGCATTTTCATTGTTTATGTTAATTATATTATTGCTGGTTTTTAGAAATAGGAAAGTAGAGAATTAACGATTGTACATCTGAAATCCACCCCCCAATATAGCCGGAAACTCTTCCATAATTGTCGCTTATACAGATAAATTGACTAAATTTATCCCATATGTTAGTATTTGGTTATTATTACTGAGGAGGGTAACCGATGAAAAAACTAACATCCTTTATTGTAGTTTTATCATTGATAGTAACAATGTTTACTATCCCGACAGCAGCTGTAGAGACAAATAATAACGGAACTTTTGATTCACCAGTAGCAATTAATCAGAAGCATACCTGGACTGAAAAAAAAGACTACCTGGGAGACACAATTTCTGCTACATATTCATTAACAGTAAAAAAAGTGACAAAAATTTCTGTCAGCGAGCTAAATGCGTTTGGATTTAAAAAAGAGGAAAGCGATGGCAGGTATGAATATGAATACGCACTTGTTGATTTGGCGTACGAAGTAAAAGATGCTTCAATAACAAAGGTAAAAGGTAAAGGTACTATAAGTCTCAGCGCCTACAGCCCATATTTCTGGGGTATAAAAACTGCAGATGGAATATCAGGCTTAATGGGCATCAAATCCAGTGGTTTTGACGGTAGCTTCTCGAAAGCCGTATCAAATGCAACCAAATCCAAGAAAATAACTCCCGAAATAAAAGAGTCTTTCAAAACCGATGGTAAGATACTTATTGTATTGTTAAAGGATAAAACAAACTATCTCACCATACGCAATAATGAAATCAAGGATTATAAAAATAGTTTTATTTACTTTAACCTGAAGTACTCTGGAGAATCCTCTGGTAAAGAGGATAATGAAAAACAGGTTGATGAAAATCAAGTAATAAGTGAAGAGAAGGAAATTTCTACTTCAGAAAATAAGGCGGCTGATGGTGATGGAACATTCAATTCACCTGTTTCAATGAATCAGAAGCATACTTGGACAGAAAAAAGAGACTATATGGGAGATACAATTTCTGCTTCATATTCAGTTGCTGTGAAAAATGTTAAGAAGCTATCCTCAAGCGAGCTGAAGGACCTTGGTTTTAAAGAAGGGGAAAGTGACGGAAAATATGAATATGAATATGCACTTATTGATTTGGTATATGAAGTAAAAAATGCCGCAATAACTCAGGGCTCAGGAAAGGGTTCATTAAGTCTCAGTTCTTTTACTCCGTACTTATGGGGTATTAAAACCGCAGATGGAATTTCAGGCCTAATGGGTATCAGAAATTATGGTTTTGACGGAAGTATGTCTAGTACCATATCTGGTGCAACCAAGTCTAAAAAAGTTACTCCCGGTTTGAGCGAAGAATATAAGGCGGAGGGTAAGGTACTTGCGGTTTTAATAAAAGGTAAAACAAACTATCTGGTTTTCCGGAATCAGGAGACTAAAGACTATAAAAGTTCCTTCATATACTTTAAGCTAAACTAGTATAATTAAATTGTATAAAACTCAATTATATGTTTATAAAATAATAATGAAATTAATGTACAGAAACGCTCTGAGCTTCGATTCAGGGCGTTTTTGCCTGTTCAAGAGATATTCAGATAAAAGTTACATTTTAAAGTAATTAACCAAAAAAATAAACAGGCAGTTTTTTTGTATTTCTTTATTGACTAAATCAGGAAAGAACGATATAGTATTATCAATACATTATTAAACTTATAAAAATACTAGGTATTAAGCAGGAGGTGGCCATATGAGCCGTAAATTGAGTTTTGATACATTACAGGTCCACGCCGGACAGGAAGTTGATCCTACTACGAGATCAAGGGCAGTTCCCATATATCAGACTACATCATATGTATTTGAGAATGCTGAAAATGCAGCTGATCTGTTTGGACTGAGAACTTCAGGAAATATTTATACAAGAATTATGAATCCGACAAATGATGTGTTTGAGAAAAGGATAGCATCGCTAGAGGGCGGTACAGCTGCTTTGGCGGTTGCATCTGGCTCTGCAGCCATTACTTATTCCATACTTAACTTAGCAGGCGTAGGCGATAATATTGTAGCCGCCAACACCTTGTACGGCGGTACCTATAATCTTTTCTCGGTAACACTACCAAGATACGGCGTTAATACAACCTTCGTGAATCCTGATGACGTGGGAAATTTTGAAAAAGCTATTGATGAAAAAACCAAGGCCATTTATATTGAGTCTATCGGTAATCCTAATGCAAATATAATAGATATAGAAGCGGTAGCAGATATAGCACATAAAAACGGAATTCCCCTTATAGTTGACAATACCTTCGGTACACCTTATCTTATCAGACCTATTGAATTCGGTGCAGATGTGGTTGTCCACTCTGCAACTAAGTTCATTGGCGGACACGGTACTTCAATCGGAGGAATCATTATAGACGGCGGTAAATTCGATTATGCTGCCAGCGGAAAGTTCCCCGGCTTTACTCAACCTGATGAAAGCTATCACGGAGTAGTATACTCACAATTGGGTGGGGTAGCATTTGTTCTAAAAGCCAGAGTTCAGCTCTTGAGAGATACAGGAGCTGCAATAAGCCCCTTTAATTCGTTCTTGTTTATACAGGGGTTGGAGACTCTTTCACTGAGAGTTGAAAGACATGTAAGCAACTCCAGAAAAATAGCAGAACATCTTGAACAGCATCCTCTTGTTGAATGGGTAAACTATCCAAGCCTTAAAAGCAACAAGTATTATGAACTAGCCGAGAAGTATGTTCCAAAGGGGGCAGGCTCAATATTCACGTTCGGAATAAAGGGCGGCGCCGAAGAGGCAAAGAAGTTTATAGACAGTCTTGAAATATTCTCGCTGCTGGCTAATGTTGCAGATGCTAAATCGTTAGTTATACATCCTGCAACAACCACTCATTCTCAGCTTTCCGACAAGGATCTGGCAGAATCAGGTGTGACACCGAATACAATTCGTCTTTCTGTTGGTATAGAAGATGTAGACGATTTGATTTGGGATATTGATCAGGCTTTGGAGAAAACAAAGTAATTAAATCTTAATTAATAAGATATCAGTGTTGAATTTCAGAAAACAAGCATTTAGATAAAAAGAACCATGTGCAAATGAAGGAATAGACTTCTTTTATACATGGTTCTTTTTAACTCTTTAGGGGAGAGAATTAGCAACACGTAGAGTATTTTGTCGAAGGGGACAGTTTTATTTCCTTTTACAACGGTTTCAGTTGACTTTTTATTTTTGGTAACTATATAATTTATATCATTAGTGTAAAATGACTCCTGAGTAATATGTCACTATATAAAGTGAATACTGGAGTTTCCACTACTGCGCGCCTTACCCGGCTCACGGCAAGTGCGCATGTAACAAGTATGTGAGCCGGAAAGGCCGATGGTGCAAATATGCCAATAAGAATACCTGATAACTTGCCTGCAGCTGAAATTTTAATTAATGAGAATATATTTGTCATGTTTGAGGACCGAGCATATCATCAGGATATCAGGCCCCTTAAAATAGTAATACTAAATTTAATGCCGACAAAGATAACTACCGAAACTCAACTCCTCAGGCTGATCGGTAATACTCCGCTGCAGATAGAGACTATTTTACTGTATCCTGCATCACATATACCTAAAAATACACCTGAGGAGCATCTTCTTGAGTTTTACAAGACCTTTGATGAGATCAGGGAGGAACATTTTGACGGACTGATCATAACCGGCGCCCCAATTGAGCAAATGCCATTTGAACAGGTTAATTACTGGGATGAACTGACGCAGATTATGGATTGGAGCCTAACAAACGTATACTCCACCCTTCATATTTGCTGGGGCGCCCAGGCAGGACTTTATTATCATTATGGCATACCAAAATACGATATTCCCAAAAAAATGTTCGGGGTTTTCCCCCATACAAAGACTAAAGAGCATATCAAACTTCTTAGGGGTTTCGATGATATATTTTATGTGCCTCATTCAAGGCATACTGAGATAAGGAAAGAAGATATCTGTAAGGTTGATGACCTGGAAATATTATCGGAGTCTGAGGAAGCCGGAGTATACCTGGTAGCATCTAAGGATGGCAGACATATTTTTGCCACAGGACATGGTGAGTACGACCCGCTGACCCTTAAAGCCGAATATGACAGAGATGTGGAAAAGGGCCTAGATATTTCTGTACCAAAAAACTATTATCCTGGTGATGACCCGAGCAAACAGCCTATAGTTAGGTGGAGGGGGCATGGAAATCTGCTGTTCCTGAATTGGCTGAACTATTATGTTTACCAGGAGACGCCTTACGATTTAACCAAAATCGGGAAGTAGGAAGTAACAGACTATATTTTGGACCTTATGAGCACCTAAAAGTTATAACAATCCATATCTCATATATCGGGTGTTCGATACCCTCCAGGTACCCGAACACCCTGGTAGTGTGGTTATTGCGACATTGATTGCTGTGCCAGGGGGAGGACCGGTACAGGATGGGGATGGGTAGCAGTCTTTTTCGGTGCTCATAGGGTAAATAGAAAACTCTATCTACTTTACATAATATTTAACAGTATCTTAAAATGTTACAAATTTTAATGCAATTTTGCCACTATTTTAAATCGCAGTTTCCTCTGATTTTCTGAATACTTCTGGTTACTGCGTCCTTTGAATTTCCCCAGGGCGCGTCGTTGAACCTGTAGTCAAATTTCTTTGTAAACCAGTCAACTTCTTTTTCAATACGTTCCATATTGGCAAGTTGGAGCTCCATCAAATTCCGGGTAAAAATAGCTGTTTCATTAACATTCAAATACTTTTTTGTAGAGTTTAGCAGCTGCTTAAGATGTTTAAGACAAAAACCCTTCTTAGAGTGAAACTTTTCCCTGAATTCGGGCTCCTTAAAATATAGATAGAAAACAACATCAATATACCTGTCCATAGTCCGCTCAAGCTTACTGCAGATAGCGCAATTTTTCTCAATATTGTCAAGCTGCGAAACCAATTCAGCCACTAGCTTTTCGGTTTCAGTTTGCTTTGAAGAAAGCTTATTGGACAGGTTTTTGACAAGACCTGTGGCTGCATCCTTCTCCAAAGCTGAAACCTTGCTTTCATAGAGCTTTTTCATTGCAGTGTTTTTTTCCTGCAGGAAGGTATCAATCATTAAAGCCAAACCAAGACGATTTGCTTGTTTGTTGTACATGGCTTCGAGATGCTCCCGGCAAAAACCCAGCTCGTTTGTTTCCTGCCTCTTATCAGGTTCCATCAGGGCTGGACCCAGTGCGTAGTCCACACTTTCATCCTCCAGCTTTTTCTCCAGTACGCAGAGCGGACATTCGCAATCCGCTGAAAATGCGTCAGTAACTGGTATTGTATAGATTTTTTCCTTCATATGCTGTGTTTCTCCTGTTTATTGTTTCTTATATAATATTTTCAGTATTATTTAACATTTACGCTGCTTGCATGTTTGTATTACAATTATGAATTATATCACTTATATAGCTAATCCGATACAATAATTGTTCAAAGAGCTTTAAATCTGATTCGAGAAGTCTAATGGGGGTACAAACTATTATATTGAACTTAGATTTATCAATAATAATGAATTAATTTTGCCCCAGCGTGATTAACATACAAAAAGTAAAAAATAATAATAGGAAGGGAAGACAGTAATGAATTACAGGGGTTATTTACTTGAGGAAAAGGACGGCTGCCTTAAGGTTGGAAATGTGCGGGACTTTAACCTGACTCATATATTTGAATGCGGACAATGCTTCAGATGGGTAAAGTTGGAGGATGGAAGCTACCGGGGGATAGTGGGAGGAAAGCTGGCACGGGTAAGCTTTGAAGGGGATACCTTGTATATTGAGAACTCGAGAATTCAAGATTTTATTAATACGTGGTTTGATTATTTTGACCTGGGAACGGATTATTCCGAAATAAAGGCGGTACTTGAAAAGGATGCCATAATGAAGGACGCTATTAAAACCGGCTATGGAATAAGACTGCTCAGGCAGGATTTCTGGGAGATGCTTATTTCCTTTATCATATCGGCCAATAATATGATTCCAAGAATAATGAAGACAGTGGATACACTGTCTGTAATGAAAGGTGAATGTATAGATACCGATAAGTGCTGCTACAGCTTTCCCAAAATTGAAGCCCTTGCAGCAGCAACTCTGGAGGAAATACAGAACTGCAGGGCTGGTTTCAGATGCAAATACATTTATCAGACCTCTCAGCTTATGAAGGATGGTAAGATAACGAAGGACAGGCTTATTAAACTGAAAACCGAGGCGGCCAGAAAGGAACTGATGACCTTGCCGGGAGTTGGACCCAAGGTTGCAGACTGCGTACTGCTTTTCAGTGGTATAAAGTATGATGTTTTTCCAACCGATGTTTGGGTAAAAAGAGTTATGGAGGAGCTGTTTCTTAAGAGAGAAGCCAACCACGGTGAAATACAGCAGTTTGCGGTGGATAATTTCGGAGACCTTACAGGGTATGCACAGCAGTATCTCTTTTATCATGCAAGGCTGAACAAGATAGGCATGTCCTCACGAAAATAATCCGCTATTTCCTAACCATTTACAGGAGATAAAGACCATCAATTTAGTCTGCCCGAGACGGAACTTTTTAGAGCCCGTTTCTATATTATGTATAGTAAAGGCACATTTTTCATACTTGATATTATGCAGATGGAGTGGTTTTATGAAGTGTATTGCAATATTGGAAACGGGTAATTATGTATACAAACTGGAATCTGCTCTTGAAAGGAAAGGCTATAAATTTGATATAGTTTCAACTCCATGTCATGTTGCTAAAGGAGGCTGCGGTTTGTGCCTTAAATTCCCTGAGGAGTATCTGCCTGTTATAGAGAATGAGGCGATAACATGCAATACGCCTGTAAAGGCAGTTTATAGGATCGTCCCCGGTTTGACAAGAAACCGATATCAAAGAATATAGTAAAGAGACTAAATATAATAAAGATAACAGCAGATAGCAGGTGATAGATTACTTTAATAATTTTAATAAATATTTTACAATGAGTGTTACAGGTGCTATAATAGGGCTATAAAGCAGTGAATGATAGGATTTAAGCCATATCAGAGCTTATTTAAAAGTTAATAAGATATCCTGAAATGAGCGAGTAAAACCTTTATTTTGAACCTACATCTGTAATAAGGGAGTCTGCTGTTTGGTATTCTATGTCAGGCCTTGAGTAATTCCGACACACGGCATGAACGATGTGCAACGGCGAAGGAAGGCTGAAAATACCACCGAGACACCCACCTAGCTTGGGCTAGGTGTCAAAATACTGGGGACGCCATTTTGGGAATTAACTTAAAGCATAGGGGGCAGAAATGCCCCTTCGCTTTGTTTAAAAATGTTGACTCATGTACTTATTTACATAGAAAATTAAAACTGTTAAAATGTCTATAACGAAGGGATAATATATGTCCATGGTATACTTG
>JAEYWA010000036.1 GCA_023431385.1 Bacillota bacterium
TCTTTAAATATGATCCTGATATTCACCTGTCAAATCTTATTAATGTATTTGATGAAGCAATGCTTCAGAACCCTGAGAACTGGAGAAAGCACTATCATGGCAGTGGATCAAAAATAAGGTTTGCCAGAAAATACAGCTTTTCAGACAGGTGCAGATACTATCTGCCTGACTCAAATGTTCAAAACGCAGTAAAGAGATTAATTAAGAATCTGAAAGCTGTAACAATCCCATTTTCCCTGCTGAGCGAGTACATGCCTATTCAGTACAGGAAAGTAAGGAGCGGAGAACTTGTAAATGATCCCGAAAGTCTTTTAAAGGACCGTGTAGTCAATTGTATTGATGATTATTTATATGCTACCGAGGGTAAATAGGTCTTATAAATGGATTTTAAACCTTTAAAACATATGCCGGCTGTTATATACCGGATTATATATTATCAAAAATATTAAAAGGAGACTGAAACTATGAGTAACGATATGATCAATCCAAATTTGGTTCCGCAGAGAGTACTGCGCGGAGGAGATAAAATGCCAGGGATAGGAATGGGAACCTTTGGTTCGGACAGGTTTTCAGCCGAAGACATAGCGGCGGCGGTTAAAGGTGCGGCAGAAGTGGGCTTTAGATTGTTTGACTGTGCAGCGGTTTATGGAAATGAACATTTAATAGGAGAGGTTTTCGAAGACATAATGAAATCGGGAGTTAAGAGAGAAGAACTCTTTATTACCTCGAAGGTATGGAATGACATGCACGGCAAAGGCGATGTAATGCTGTCCTGTGCGAAAACCTTAAAGGATTTGCGCCTAGATTACATAGATTTATACTTTGTACACTGGCCCTTCAGAAATTTCCATCCCAAGGGTGCTGCACCCGATTATCACAATAAGGATGCAAGACCTTTCTCAATTGAACAGTACATGGAAACCTGGTACCAGATGGAAAGACTTCAGAAGGCCGGCTATGTAAAGCATATTGGAGCCTCCAATATGACTATTCCGAAACTAAAGGAATTGTTTAAATATGCTACCAAAATGCCTTCTGCCATAGAGATGGAGCTGCATCCATGCTTCCAGCAGCCTGAACTATTCCAATTTGTACTTGACCATGGTATTCAGCCTATCGGTTTTTGTCCTATCGGTTCACCAACAAGACCTGATCGTGACAAGACAGCTGAGGACTATGTAGATATACAGGACCCGGTCATTGTTGAAATAGCAAAGGCTCACAATGTCCATCCGGCAGTTATATGTATTAAATGGGCTGTTCAGAGAGGTCAGACTCCCATACCGTTCTCAATATACAGAAACGAATATGCCAGCAACCTCAGATGTGCGGTTGAGGATCCACTGACAGAAGAGGAGATGAAGAGAATCGAGGGTGTGGATAAGAATTGTCGTCTGATAAAAGGTCAGGTTTTCCTATGGGATGGGGCTAAAGACTGGACCGATCTGTGGGATATTAACGGTGAAATAACGAAATAAGTAACTAAATAAGTTAAGCAAATAAACGAAACGAATATACTTACGAAATAAACTCAATTTTTATCCGCTAGGCGGCAAGGAGGATATATGTTAAAGGGAATTCCTTCGATCTTAACCCCGGAACTTTTGAAGACTCTCATGGAGATGGGGCATAGTGATGAAATAGTTATTGCCGATGGAAATTTTCCTTCGGGCACATTTGGAAAGAAAGTAATAAGACTGGATGGGCATGGTGTTCCTGAGGTATTGGATGCAATACTCAAGTTTTTCCCACTTGACCCATACGTAGAAAAGCCTGTGGCGCTTATGGAAGTAGTTCCGGGAGACACTGTAGAGACTCCTATCTGGGAGGTTTACAGAGATATTATCAATAAGCATGAACCAAGGAATAACAAGATAGAAAACATAGAGAGATTTTCCTTCTATGAAAGAACCAAGAGTGCATATGCAGTTATAGCAACAAGCGAGGCTGCCCTTTATGCCAATATTATTTTAAAAAAGGGTGTTGTAGTGGAGTAAAAATTTAATCACTACAGTTAATTAAAGAAGGAAAAATATATGCCTGAATTTACAGATAAGCTGCAAATCCAGGCATATGCTTTTTGAGAATATAGGAGCTTATATGTTTTGAAATAGGGGTAAAGTACCTGAAATATTGAGGTTGAAGGTGCATACCCCAAAATACCAATTGTAAAATTTCTTGACTTTATGGGGTTTTTTTGTGAATATATCCGTCCTGATTAAAAAAATATACTTTGACAGCAGAGCCCTCAGTGAAGCTGAAATGCGGTTTTCTCGAAAAATTTCCGTTTTCGAAGGCTGCACAGCCAGAAGCATTCTTACCTTAACAAGCGGAGCGTTTTTGGTTGGCTATGCAAAATATCTGGGGGCTAATGATGAAATAGCCGGAATTATAGCAGCCATACCTGTTTTGGCTGGAATAATATCGGCTTTTTCTCCGGTTGCATTTGAAAAAATGCCGAACAGAAAGCTAATTACTTGCCTATTCTGCTTTATTGGAAGATTTTTGCTGGGTCTGATGATTTTTATACCGCTGATAAGGGTTGAGCAGTCATTTCAAATTTCTTTTTTAGTTATTACATTTCTGGTTTCCAACCTTTTTCTGGCCTTTACAATGCCTGCATCACAGACATGGCTTTTATCCATTACTCCAGAGAACATCAGAGGCACCTACTTCGGCCGAAGAGAAGCTATTGTACTGGGAGTGGTAACCTGTATAACCCTGCTTATGGGACAGGTTCTGGACAGATTTCAGAAAGCCGGGTACCCCCTTACAGGCTTTTTAGTAATATATATATTTGTAATGTTTGCAGCAATAGTGAATTTTATTTTATTTTCAAGCATGAAGGAGCCCCCTTATCCTCAAGCCAAAAGGGATTTAAATGTTAAGGAAATAGTCCTTCTGCCGTTACGAAACAGGAGGTATAGGGGAATTGTTTTTGTTATGCTTATCTGGAATGCCGGGTTCCAGCTGGCAGCTCCATTTACCTCTGTGTATATGGTTTCAAAGCTGAACGTCGGCTATAGCTACATAACTCTTATGCTTGTTCTGGCATCTATAGCCAGTATAGTCTCAGTGAGATATTGGGGTAGGCTGGCCGATAAAAAGTCATGGTTATACCTTCTAAAGATGATGATGCTTATTCAAGTCTTATGCTATTTTATATGGTTTATGATAGATGTTGATACTGCCTTGCTGTTACTTCCAATTGCTCATATTTTAGGGGGGGCAGCTATTTCAGGAATAAATATTTCAATCAATAATATACAGTATAGTTTTGCACCGGCTGAGAACAAGTCGGTTTATATGGGGTTTTCTTCAGCTGTCAACGGGCTGTTCGGATTTGCCGGGACTCTGGCAGGCTCTTATTTTATAAAGCTCAATCCCTCTTTCGGTACTTCTGTTCATGGCTTTTCCATTGGTAACCTGCAACTGATATTTATAGTGGCGGCGATGGTTCTGGTGGCGGGTATTGTTGGAATGAATAAAATTCTTAAACGTAAGCTTAATTGAAAACGGTTACCGAAGCGCAGTTCAGCGTCCGGTAACCGTTTTCAGCAGAAGAATTTATTCCAGAGTAAATGATGCCAAATGTGCACTTCCCTGACCAGTGTAAGTAAAGTATAATGCCTGTATTCCATCAGGAATGGTGATATCGGCAGAATACTCCTTCCATACATTGGTGAAACCCACCGATATCTTTCCGAGGGCAGGACCATCCCAACTGGTTTTTACTTCAAAGTCACCTTGACAGTATCCACGAACCTTGATTTTTACCTTTGTAATGCCCTTGCAGTCAAAGTATTTAAAGCCGGCTGTGGCAGAAGCTTTCATATTTGCGATGTAACCAAGTTCTTCATCTCCGTCTCTTCCGTCCTGAGTTATCTTGGGGAACTGATTGTTCATCCAGGAGGCAGTCCAATCGGTATACAAAGACTCTTCCTCACAGAACAGGTTGCAGGCCAGGTAGGCGGCATATTCTCCCCGGCCTTCCAGAGGTCCTCCGTTACAGCCACAGGAGGTCATTTCCACCTGGGGAATGGTACCGTCCTCCAAAAATTTAATCTCTTCACAGCAGGCTTGCCTGCTGAAATTTGTTCCATTGGTGTGCCTGTGATAAAAAATGTACCATTTTCCTTCTATTTCAACAATGCTGCCATGGTTGTTAGCACCGTAGAACATAGGTTTCTCGGCAGGTTTGTAAGTATCAATATGAAGATCGCTGTTGCTCACAATAACTCCCTTGTACTCAAAACCCTTTGTAGGCTGCTTGCTTGTAGCATAACAAAGTTCATGGAATACGACTGAGGAATAAATAAAGTAATAGGTATCCCCCCTCTTTCTGATGGAAGGGGCTTCAAAAAACTCATGTCCTTCATATCCGCTGCCCTTGCTGAAAGGCTCACTTGGGGCTAAGAATACCGGTTCCTCCACAATTGTCAGCATATCTGGACCCAATACTGTTGCCATGGGTCCCTTCCTTGATTTGTCACCTACTGGACAAAATCCAGTGTACAAGTAAGTTCTATCACCCTCGGTAAGCACTCCGGGGTCAAACTGGGGCTGATCATCAGCTCTTTCACCAAGGCGGGTCCCGTCGGAATAATGTACATAGCCATAAAATTCATATTTGCCTGCAGGAGTATCACATACCGCAACAGAGACGATTGGTACCTTGTCCAGTACATAGTATAAATAATACCTTCCATCGGGGCCTACAGTGACATCAGGTGCATAAAGGCACATGCTGCCGTCAGGATTGAGGGGATCATCGGTCTTTTTGTAAATAACCCCTTCATAGGTCCAGTTGC
>JAEYWA010000042.1 GCA_023431385.1 Bacillota bacterium
TAAAAAACTTACGGGAATATTTAAAATCATTATCCATAAGTGCCAGAGCCTGCAGCTCATTATCACGCCAATAGGGATCTTGCATTTTTGATGCCTTCAGCATATCCGAATATACTGAGCCCGGAACGTTAGCTTCAATATAATCAGCTTGTCCGATTATGCTCATTTGCCATTTACCGTCTAAAGATAACTGCTTCATTTGCACCCTCCTAACCATATCAATAACTATTATTAATTTTGATTACTATATCAATTAAATTCTATTCCATCCAGGTTTCCATAAAGTATGTCCATTTTACATTCCATTTTACCAGTCTCACTATTTAAATTCTGAACATAAGTTCCCCAAGCTTTTCCTGTACTCCAGAAGGTTGAAAAATTATTTTCATTTATTACAGGATTAAAACTTATACTATTATTAATCATATCATACTTAAACCCGCTCAGAGCAATTACAACAGCCCAGCTTGCCATGGACCTTGCATAGTGATTTCCACATTCAACCTCATTCCAGGGATTCCTTCTGTGTCCGTCATGCCTTTCGCGTACTGCTTTAACAATGGTAAGCCCTTCATCAACATAACCCTCATATATTAAATGGGCAGCCACCTGATATTCAATCCCGGTCCAAACCTCGTCAGCATAAACAAAAGGCAGCCGCGGCCTTCCCCCTTTAGGCCATGAACAAAGGAGCAGACCTTTTTCATCATCTATTGCATAAGCCCTGTTTACATTGTTATGATTTTCAAAACCAGTTATGAAATTATATTTATATATAGAGTATATGGCCTGTTTTACATGGTCTTCGGGAAGCACGTATCCCAGTCCGGCAATATGTGCCATCAATTGCCCGAACAGCTGATCTGAGAGACATCCATTCCCGTATTGATATTTGTACTTGTCAGGGTGTTCCAAACTCTGAATGTAATATTCTCCTCCCCAAAGGAGTTTATCCATTCTTTCGCTGCCTTTTAAAAAAGCTTGCTTGTATTTATTCTCATGTTCAGAATCTCCAATGTATGAAGCCATTTCGGCACCAGCCTTCAATGCAGCGTAAAATAAGGAATTTGTAAGAGAATTGGGGCCATAAAACTCAATATCATAGGTATTATGCTGCTGCGCATCCAGAACAAAATCTCTGTCGCTATCCCAATATTCAAATGCAAAATCCAGCGCCTTGCTTGCTTTAGGCCATAAATCAAGCAGCAAGCTGCTATTTCCGCTCAATTTCCACTCCCGGTACAATCTTATAATTGTTCCCATCTGGCCGTCAGTTGCTGGAAAGAAATCCTGCTTCTTAGCACCAAATACCTGATGTGTGCGAAAAGCCATTTTTCCGGTTTCATCTGTCTCAAGGCCAAATTCAACTTTCCTCATGGTTTGTTCCAATTCGGGAAACAGGAAAGCCAGAGTCTGAGCATAATTCCATACATGAGTACAGTTTCCTTCACAACTCCCAGTGTCATTCAAACAACCCTCCCACCCTAGGAAGGTTCCATCTTCAATCCGAAAACAGGTGGTACTTCTCAGAACAGTAATATTGTTTGCTGCAGCTTCCAGAGCATAGTCAGGTAAAGTACTTCCGTAAAAAGCCTGTTTGAAAGCTCTTGAGTATTTTTCAAGTCTCACCATATTATTAAAAAGGTATTTTCCAGCCTGCCAGGCATCTTTAAAGAGAATACTATAATAATTCTTTATGGTCTGATTGTCCTCAGCTTTATACCAGCCTTTCATTCTATTAGGAAAATGCCATGTTAGTATAAATTCAAATATTTGCTCCTCACCATGCTCAATTGTACTATTAATACTTAATGAACCCACCTTAACCTTCAGATTTACTAATCTGTTTCCCTCTACTTCATATAAAGATTTGTGTTCCAGTTTCCCATCATCACAAAAATCGTCCCAAAAATCCTGTATACCATCTGTCCATCCGCCTTCCATCCAATTGGCTTTTGAAGTTATATCAGAACTTGAAGTCATTAGTGCTAAACTTCCGAATCTCATATCAATCGAGGATAAACCGGGAGATGTATAAAATATTCCTTTAATGGCTCCGTCATTAACATATTCATTTTTTACACCCTCTATAGTTTTTGAATTATCATAAGGATTTTTGGGATCAAAGCCCATAGCATTGGACAATGAGCCTGCTATGGCTACCTGAACAGGCTTATCTGATGGATTTCTTACTTTATACCGTAATACAGCACCTGGAATACCTGAATCATCAGCATTAAGAGGTATAAACGGTGTAAATGCCTCCAAGCTCACCTCTACCGGTAAATCTTTGTCTTTAAAATCAACCTTTACAAAAGGATACTCTCCTTTCATTACCGATGAACCAAGTCTCGGGAGTCCACCCAATTCAAAGCCGCTGTATCCGCAAGGCTGAATATGCGGAGGTTGAAGTTTGGATTCCAGAACTTTGACAACCGGAGCAACGCCTTCCTGCTTTGTCCAGATTGCAAAAAAACTATAGGGCAAACGGACTCCTTTACCCGGATGATTAAAAATTTCCCAATCCCTTAGCTCACCACGCGCACCTAATGATACATTGCCGGTACCTATTCCTCCAAGCAGGAACGCTGCTGCGCCGGCACTTCCGTCAAATGACCTTTGGGGATTGTATGTATAGAGCTCATTTTGTGAATATGGACCGTTATTCATTTTATATATCTGACCTCTTCTTTCTCCATATTCTAATACAATATCCATTCTGAATTTTTCTGTGAACTTCTCAAACAGGCATCAATGAACTTTACGCCATTCAAGCCCTCTACTATCCCTGCAAAATCCTTATCCTCACCGGTTATAGCCAAGCCGGACTTTTGCTTTCGCAGAACTCCGGTAAATGCGGTATATACATTTGCAAACGCTTCATAAAAACCCTCAGGATGTCCCGTGGGAAGTCTGCAATATTTCCGTGCATTATCAGAAAGATAGTCTCTGCCCTGCATCAGTATCTGAGGCGGCTTTCCAACAATGCTAACCTTTAATCTGCATGGATCTTCCTGCTCCCATTCAATTGCTCCCTTAGTACCAAATATTCTTATTCCAAGTCCGTTATTATAGCCATACGCCACCTGGGAACACCAGTATATTCCAGTAGCACCGCTGTTATACTTTACAAGTACCTCGCCATTGGTATCAAGTTTCATCCCTTTACCAACAGTTCTGAGATTTGCACATAAGGATTCTATTTTAAGTCCTGTTATATATGAGACTGTACACTCTATATGTGTTCCTATGTCCCCTATGGCTCCAGACTTGCCATTAATTTTGGAATCATTTCTCCAATTGGATGGATTACCATTAGTATTCTCACATTGTTCACCTATCCAATCCTGTGCGTATTCAGCCATTATATTTACCACTTCACCAATATGACCACTTTGTACCAGGTGCCTGGCCTGTTTTACCATAGGGTAGCCAATATAGGCGTAAGTAATACAGAATATAAGTCCTTTGCTGTCTGCTAGTTTTTTAAGTTCCTCAGCCTCTTCCACTTCAAAACATAACGGCTTCTCACATACAACATTAAATCCTTTGCTGAGGAATTCTCTAGCGGCCGGAAAATGTAGATTATTTGGGGTTGCAATTATCATAAAATCCGGCTTGTCAGGTCTTAAGGATTCATTTTCAGCCATTTTAGCATAGCTATCGTAAATTCGCTGCTCTTCCAATCCATATTTCAAACCACTAAAAATATTATTCTCGTGGTTTATATCAAAGCAGCCACAGACTAATTCTGTGTTGCCCACCATACCCAGAGCATTCCTGTGAACTCCTCCGATAAAAGAGCCTTCACCTCCGCCAAACATTCCGTATTTTAATTTATTTTCATATTTAGCCATTAATCATCATCCTTTGAAGATTTTCATAACTTACTTTCACACTTTCCAGGCTGGGTCTGCGGCAGCGGTCCTGTTCTACAAAAGCCCATTCCACTCCAAGCTCAACGGCAGTTTTAACATAGGAAGCGATGTCAAGACAGCCCTCTCCTACTTCCGCAAATTCAGGTTTATCCCCTTTGACCATATCTTTAAGATGTATGTATTGAAGTTTTGTTGAATTCTTTCTCATATATTCCAGTGTATCGAGTCCAACGAAGGAGGTCCAGAAAGTATCCAATTCCAACATAAGGCTTGGTACTTTATCAATAAAAACATCGAGGACGTATTCATTGTTTATTCTTTCAAATTCAAAATCGTGGTTATGATAACATAGCTGGATTCCTTCTGCCGAACATTTTTCTGCCAATAGTCCAATCAATACAGCTGTTTTTAAATAAGCCTCACTGTCTTTTCTGTACTCTTCCGGCAACCATGGTAGAGATATGGTTTTCATCCCCAGTATTTTTGCATATTCTATTTCCCTTTCAAAGTTCTCCAGCATATCACTCAGGGCTACATGTGCACAGAGTGCCCTAAGACCCAATTTGTCAATGTATTCCCTAAGCACAGCTGCCTTTATACCATAATACCCGCAAAATTCTAATCCTTTATATCCTATCTCAGCTATTTTTTTAAGTGTACCTAAAAAATCTTTTTCACATTCATCTCTTACAGTGTATAACTGTAAACCAATATTAATCATTTATAATTCTCCCTATTAATTTATTTTGTATTGGAATAAATGTAGATAATTAAGGAATAACAATACCCTTCATATAGCCTTGCGGTTTGGTTTCCAAAGCTCTGAAAGCATTATTTATATCATCAAGTTTGAAAACATGGGTAATAGTCTCCTCCAAATTGAAGGTACCAATGTTCAGCAAGCTGACAGCGCGTCTCAGATCATCACTTTCACTCAGACAATATCCCGGATGAGCAACTCTCAGTTCAAGGCATTTTCCAATGGCCGGCCTGAAGTCAAACCCGGTACTCGCAGTAGTATGTGAGCTCATCAACACAAGCCGCCCTCTGCCATATTTCAGGTAATTCATTGCCTCATTAAGCAATTTGGGTATTCCTGTACCTTCTATAACAAAGTCCGCCATATGTCCGCCTGTGATCTGATTTATAGCATTTACCACATCTTCTTCTTTTGAATTTATAACATGAGAGGCACCGTATTTTTTTGCAAGCTCAAGCCTTTGAGGGTCGACATCTATAGCAATTAATCCAGAAAGCATTTTTCCAGCCAAAGCTTGTATGCACCACAGCCCCATTGGCCCGCAGCCCAGAACTACACCAAAATCTCCCGCTTCCGGCGCAGCTCCTCTAAGAACTGTCGTTACACATTTTACCGGTTCTATTGTTCCATAATGTGGGTTAAATCCATCATTTAGTTTTAAACATTTTCCTTTTTCCATTGCTACATAGTCAGAGAAACCTACAAGTTCATCAAGCAAACCTGTCACAGTATCTCCAATAGTAAATCCGGTTACGCCCTCTCCAAGCTCGGCAACATACCCTGATACCTCATGACCTAAAGTCTGTGGATATTCACCCAATAGTCCCTTCCAGTGGTTCAGCTCCCAGTTACATAATCCACATGCCGCTACTTTAATAAGTATTTGATCTTTCCCCGGATTAACATCAACTTCCTTTATTTCGAATCTGCCCGGTTCCATTAAATAAGCTCTTCTTGATTTCATTTTCTGTACCCTCCAATCATTATAGTTAATAAGTTATCTAAAACAGAAACTTACAGATAATTACCTGTAAGTTTCTGTTTTTCATTCTACAACTGTCTTATTGACCTTACTTCTTTAAATATTCATCCAGTTGTTTCTGCAATTCTGCTATAACTTTGTCAATTCCGGCAGCTTTCAATTTTTCATTTAGAGTAGCAATGCCTTTTTCAGGGTCAGTATATCCATATCTCAAAGGAAGCTCATACTGCTGCATAACATTCATTACAGCTGCATTCTCATTCTTTATAGGATCAAGATTTGGAGTAAAGAGCAAGAATTTATTTTCTATTGAAATACTCTCAAGCTTTTTATTTACTTCATCAACATTTGAAGGAGTACCGATAGGTTGCTTGAAGAAATTCAGAGACTTAAAGCCCCATGAGCAATACCCTTCTGGTGCAAATCCATCAATATCAAGGGCCTTAAGCTTATCGTCCGAAGTTATCTCGAAATGCTTACCTTCAATTCCATAAGTAAGGAGGTTATAATAGCTTTGATCCTGTCTTAGCTTTTCAAGGAACATAAGAGCTCTTTCCGGATTTTTTGCTGAGGAGGGTATAGCCATTCCATCCTGCATAGCAGCTGTTTTATAAGAAAATGCCCATCCGGGATAGAATTGTGCGTCATATTCAGGGTGAAGAATAGCAACACTTTTCCATGAGTCTTGATTATGCAAACGTGAAGCGGCTTTTCCATCACGGAACATATTCTCGTCTTTATTGGATAATACTGATTTAGGCCAATAGCCTTTATCTGACCAACTCTTCATCTTCTTGAAGAAATCAAGCATTTCAGGTCTTTCAAGATAATTAATTATCTTGGGTTGAGGATCCTTAATGTCAACATATAATGGAGAATATTGAGTTTGTAAAATATCATAAAGTCCCAATTCTGTAGCATAGTATTTATCCAGGCCATCAGAGGTTGCCATAAATCCGGTAGGGTCCAGCTGTTTATCATTCTTTAAAACATTTTCAAGATACTTACCATAATCATCAATGTTATTTATCGATGTCATTCCATATTTTTTCATCAAATCGCCTCTAACGATATAACCCATAGTTGCGTTTTGGAAAAATGTTGTCGGAAGACCATATAAGTGACCATTAACAGTTGCCTGCTTCAGAAAATCAGGTGTAGTCTCAGCATAGCTCTTCGGTGCGTATATAGGAGCCAGATCTTCAATAGGCATAAATGCACCCTTTTGTGCTTGTGTATAATAGTTCAGCCAGGTAGATGCATAAATCAGGTCAACCGGCTCTCCAGAAGCAAGTACCAATGGATATTTTGTAGAGAAATCACCCCAACCTATCCATTTGACAGCTACTGTTGCATTTATATCTGCTTGAAGTTTTTTGTTCACTTCTGCAAGGACAGAATCATAATCCTTTGCCGGTGCACCAATAAGATACATGGTTAAATCTACAGCTTTTGAAGTGTCAATCTTTGTACTTTCTGAAGTTGTTGATTCAGCAGCAGTTGATACTTCAGCTGTTGATTCAGCAGCTGTACTGACCGATGCTGAAGATGGTTCATTCTTTGTGCTTCCACAGCCTGTTAGCAAGCTTGTCCCGACAAGTACCGCAACAATTAGCAAACACATGATTTTTAATGCTCTTCTCATAAAAATCCTCCTTGTAAATATATTAATTGCTATGTATTAATTACGTTTGATTATTGGAAATGCATACAAATGCTCTCTAATATCTAACGTAAATACCGGAAGAAATGTTATACAGCTTATCCTTTAACAGCACCGACTGTAATTCCCTTAACAAAGTATTTCTGTACGAATGGATATACCAATATTATAGGGCCGGTTGCTACAACAGCCATTGCAAGCTTTAATGATCTGGAAGGAATCATTGCCATAGATACACTGGACATACTTGATATTCTAGCCATAGCATCACTTGCAGACAACATCTGATACAGCATATGCTGAAGAGGATATTTTTTGTAATCGGTCATGTATAGCATTGCATTATACCAATCATTCCAATAATCCAGTGCATAAAACAATCCAATTGTGGCAAGCCCGGCTTTTGATAACGGTAAGATCAGCTTGATAAAAATTACAAAGTCGCCGGCACCGTCAATCTTTGCAGATTCACTTATGGAATCAGGTATTGCAGACATAAAGCTTCTCATTATTAATAAATAGAATATATTTATAATGACAGGTAGAATTAATGCAAGGTAATTATCTTTCAAGTGGAGGTATCTAATTAAGAAAATATAAGTTGACAGAATACCTCCATTAAATAAAGTAGTGAAATAAAAGAAGAAAGTGAGTTTATTTCTGTGTTTGAAATCCTTTCTGCTAATAACATATGCAGTCATAGTAATTATGAAAAGCCCCGCAGCAGTCCCTACAAGAGTAATAAATATTGAAACGCCATATGCCCTGATAACATCCTCCGGATATTTAAACAATAACCTGTAGGCTTCAAAAGATAAATCCTTAGGGATAATACCATATCCATACTGGGCAATAGCAGTTTCCGATGTAAGTGATCCCGAAATCAGCATAATAAAAGGTGTCAGGCATAAAACCATACAAACAGAAATCAAAGTATATCCAAATATATTAAAAACAATTTTTGATGGTGATAGCTCTAATTTTCTTCTTTTTGTTTCTATTGTCTTAATGTTTTTATGCATCATATCCTCCTCAGAACAAAGCATTTTCTGGGCTTGCCTTTTTAACAACGCCATTCACCACCATAATTATCACAAAGCAAAGCACCGATTGATAAAATGTTGCTGCAGAAGACATGCTCATATCTCCGCTGTTGATAAGTGATCTGAATACAAAGGTGTCAATAACATCCGTTGCATTGAAGAGTTGTCCATTATTTCCAACAATCTGATAGAACATCTGAAAATCGCCTCGCAGTATTTTACTTATATTTAAGAGCAACATTATAATTATTGTTGGTTTAATTGATGGTATTGTAATATAGATTATTTTCTGAAATATGTTAGCTCCGTCAATATCTGCAGCTTCATAGCACTCCGCATCAATATTTGTAATCGAAGCAATGTATATTACTGAAATATAGCCTGCCCATTTCCAGGAGTTAAAAAAAGCTATAATAAATATCCAAGCTGCCGGCATGCTATATAAATCCAACGGTTTTCCGCCCAAAGCTTTCAGTATGGTATTTAAGGTACCTGTTTCATAGTTAAAAATATTGTAAACAAATACTCCAACAATAATCCATGAAATAAAGTAAGGTAAAAAGATAATTGATTGGGATATCTTCTTGAAATATTTGCCTTTCATCTCGCTTACGACTATTGCAATAATTATTGCAAGTCCTTGAGATGTAATAAGGTTCATGAGGTTATAAAGAATAGTGTTCCTTGTTACCAAAAGACCTGTACCAGACATAAAAAAGAATTTAAAATTTTCAAAGCCTGCCCAGGGACTTGAAAACACTCCCAGGTTATACTTAAAATCCTTAAATGCCAGTATAATACCTGCCATTGGTATATACATGAGTAATATTACCAGGAATATTGCCGGTAAAG
>JAEYWA010000056.1 GCA_023431385.1 Bacillota bacterium
TAAATACTCCAGAAAGAGTGATGATTTTGTATTCCCTTAAAGATAAATACTACGATGGTCAAGGTATTTTGCGAAATCCCGGCGAAAGCTACTTTGATAGTGAAGGTATTTTACGCGACCCCGGTGACGATTATTTTGACTTTATGGGTATTTTAAGGCAGGCTGATGAGGAATTCTATGATAGTCAAGGTATTTTGAGACGTACTGACGAAAGCTTTTATGACGGTTCCGGCAATTTAATAGAAAGATAAAAGTGCCCTTCTGACAGGGCACTTTAGTTTTGCATTATATTAAAACAATTTCTTTTTAAATAGGGTATATCCGACAGCTAAGCAGGTTACCAGCGAAATAGCCAGAATAATCCAGAATCCGATAGGGTTGTTTTCAAACGGTAGATTCACTAAATTCATACCAAAAAAGCTGGAAACCATGGTCGGAATGGCCATAACTATAGTAACTGAGGTTAAAAATTTCATAACAATGTTCAAATTGTTTGATATAACCGAAGTAAACGCATCCATGGTTCCCGACAGAATACTGCTGTATATATTGGCCATTTCGATAGCCTGTTTATTTTCTATAATAACGTCCTCAAGAAGCTCAGTATCTTCAGGATAGTTCTTAATATGTTCGTATTTCATCAATTTTTCCAGAACAACTTCATTGGATTTCAAGGCAGTTGAAAAGTATACAAGACTCTTCTCCAGCTTAAGCATCTGAATAACTTCCTTGTTTTTCATGGATTTGTATACTTCCTGTTCAATCCTGCTGCTGGTTTTATCTATATGTTTGAGGTATTGAAGATATCTAGTAGCGTTTTTGTACAGAATTTGAAGTACAAATCTGGTTTTATACTGGGTCAGGAAGGACTTTACCTTGTTATTCAAAAAATCACTCAGTATGGTGTCTTCCTTCAGACAAACGGTAATAATGATATGCTTTATAAGTATGATAGCAAGAGGAATTGTTGTGTAAACATTCATCTTACCCTCTTTATCAACTATGGGTATGTCAACAATAATAAGAGTTTGTCCACTATCACTTTCAATACGCGCTCTCTCTTCTTCGTCCAGTGCAGCTTTCAGGAAATCCATCTCAACGTTTAGAGCACTGTTAACACTATTTATTTCTTCTTCCGTAGGGTTCACAAGGTTGATCCATGAACCTTCCTCAAAGGAATTTACACGTACAATTTCGTTGTTTATAGTCTTAAAAATATCCAGCATTTCTCTCACCCTCTTAAAAAATTTTTATACAAGGGCTAATCTTCTCAGACCATAAACCACTAATTTAAGATATAATTATGGCATGGAAAATAAACCCTTTAAACTTCGTATTCAATTCTAAATGCCTACTATCAGGGTCACAATCCATACCTTTCACCATCCTTTACAAATACCAAATTAGGCCAGTAAATATATCTTACGCCGCTAAGCAATATACTTTCTTAACCACTATTTCACTAAACAACTGGACCATTGTACTTGAAATTAAAACTCTAGTCTCAAATTCATATACCTACCAGCCAGTATCAATGGAGACCTTCATCCGTGTGCGTTCCAATAATCATTGTCACAAAAAATATATACTTTCCTAGACAATAAAAACCGACACTACGAGTGACGGTTTATACGCATAAAAAAACACCTTCACTCGTTGAGTTTTAGCACTATACAGCTTAGGAATAACATAATCCAGCTACATTAAGTAAAACCTTATTTCGGTAGTACCTGTTGACCCATTGGCATCTCTCGATGTTTCCGGGCAGCAGCATATATCTGTATAGGAACCTCACCTAACGAAATATTCTGTTTAACATATCTATTATATACTGTTGTTTTTGATAATTCAATATACTCAACGAGAAAATTCTAAATAAAATTGATGGGCTTAAATATACCATGAATTGTGTATTAAGATGGAATTGTTCAGGGATTTCTAAAAACGCCTAGGATGTAAGTAAAGATTTCATTAATTCCAGACAGCCATAACCATCGTAGTTAAAATCGTCAGTGGGAGCTACTGCAGTTATTTTATCAAAACCGCATTTATACCAGAATTTGAGCCCTGCTAAGTTCTTTAATGATACAGCTAGCCTTATCTCATTGAAGTCTAAAGATTTGTAATACTCACCGACTATTTTCAGTATCTCTTTACCATAACCACATTTTCTTCTATTCTTGTCAATATACATCAGGGAAATATATATTACCTTTGGATCTGGATAACCCTTATAGCAGTCAAAATAACCGATAATGCTATTATTCTCTAAAATAGAATAAATTTCATAATTTTCTTTAATTCCTCCGGGTGGCAGGTCCCCCTCCTCCAGGCATTTCTCAGGTGAAACGGCTATATATGTGGGGTCAGCATCAAAGTACTCCTTAACCTGTTCAAATAGCCGGTTGAGTTGACTTAAATCATCTGAAACAGTCGGTCTGACAGTCAGTCTATCTGTTTTTATCGTTAAAACCTTTGTCTGGTCCACGATATTTGTACTATTGAACTCCTCCTTCCAATACCGGGCCCCATTCCTGGTACGGAGCAGCAGCTTATAATCAACAAGCCCCCGTCTCAGTAAAAAATAATCATTAAAGGTATGCCAGTTATCAATTATATTGTTTACCTCTTTTTCTGTATAGAACTTAACATAATCAAACTTGGTAGAAAGGTACTCCAACACCTCTTTTTTCTTTTCAAGTTTTGCAGGCCAAGTCTTTATCCTGCCTTTATCATCCAGATACTTTTCAATATCATTTTTCATATTAATCCCCTATCTACGCGCATGGCGCGTACACAAATAGTAATGAAACGACATGTAATAGCTTTTTGCTGCGTGAAAGTTACAATGACTTTCCACATGTATCTTTCACGCTAACTTCCTTGTTCCCCAGTGTGTCAAAGAAATTGTACATATCAGGCACACAAAACAATATTTGTTTTCAAACCAGCCAATACTCCTTACAATCATTAGTCCTGCCCATAAATCCATACTCGATAAGATAACGCCTTATAGTTGCGAAATCCTCGTAGATTTGCTTTAAGATTGAATTAACCTCTTTCTCCGAATAATGCCTGTTTTTCTCAAACTGCTCGGAAATTTTCTTAAGAATAATTATTTTCTTTTTTTCTTTACTGGAAAACACTTTTAGTTTAAGTGGTGATAGGGATGAAAACATTGCTTCAAGTATTTTATCCTCTTCAGTTTTGGTTACCATATACCTCTCATCTACCATTTTTGCACCTTCATGAATATCAATTATTTCTTCACATCTTTCAGAGATAGCTTTTTCTTTATCAGCTCCATTATTAGCCAACTCATAAATGGCAAGATAAAGCTTTGCCTGTTTTGCTTTCTCTCTAAAAACATACTTTTGATGTCGAATTGTGGCAGCGGCTACACCTGTTTTTTTCGCTATTTCATTATCTGTCATTCCTAAATATAGCATTGCTATAATTTCCTTTTGCTTATCGGTTATCCCTGTATACTTCTTATTAAATGAAGCCAGTATCTCCAGCATATCTGGGTGCTCATCACCCATATGGATTCTAATCATTCTATTAGCACTAAAAAATCTGTTACGCGATTGAAATACCTCTCCCTCTTCAAACTTCTCTCCACAGATATTACAAACAAAGCTATTACACTCATTATTAAATGAATATCCGTCTCTTATTTCTTCAATAGTCATATTCAAAAGCTTATTAATCATATTATCATTGCTCCGTTTACTTATATTATAAACATATTGTAATATTGTTTATAATATAAGTCAATGCCCAAAATTGATAATTAATGTCAAATAAAGAATATGCTTAATAATTATTTGCCGAATATTGTAATTTTAGAGAAATTGTTATATCATATTTATGTGTTTCCATTTTTTTCATTAGTCATTATGTATAAAAATATTAATAAAAATTGTAGGAGATTTTATTGTGTTTATAGGTTTTATGGTTGTCAATACAATATTTGCAATGGTAACGGCCCTTTTGGTTTATTTTTTCCTAAAAACCAGCTTTTCTGTCAGCGCAATTGGATTGAGATTAACAGCCTTTATTTTATCATTTGGAATTTTAAATGGTTTAATATCAACTATCTGGATGGAAAAACTCAATGTTCCAAGGAACTTGCAGTTTATGAAGTCTATCTTATTGCTTGTAATTTGTGTCTTATGTATTCGAATTATATTGAAAGCAAATATATTAAAATCCGTTCTATCTTTCCTTATTGTTATTATTTGTGTTGGATTTGGAAATGCTATAGTACCATTGTTTTTTCTACTTTTGAATATCAATATATCAACTGAACTTGCATCAAATGATATATTCTTGTTTATCATTGTCAATATAATGATATATGCAGTTGCAGCTTTACTTATTTACTTGGTATCATTATTCAAACTTTTAGGACGAATAAAAAATGTGAAATCAGTAGGTTTTTTGTTGGCAATAGCTTTGTTTGTAATGATTTCATTAGGTGGTATACATTATATAACTGATATGGACTTTATCTCCTTTTTGTCAGTCTTTATTACAACCTTCGTTTACTTGATTATATCCATATGGTACATATATAAGTTTCAAAAATATGAATTAAGAATTGAAGAGCAAAAACAACAGGCCTTTTACAATGAGTCACTAGGGCTGGTTATACAAGACCTGAGGAGGTTTAAACATGATCAGGCCAACCATTTGACAGTGATTTCTGCAATGCTTAAAATGGGAAAATACGATCAAGCTACTACGTATATAAATGAAATAGTAAATACCGGAGATCATTTCCTTGATACCTCATTGTTTGACATAAAGAACGCCGGCCTTTTTGGATTAATCTCTTCTAAAAAGGATTATGCTCAGAAACAGGGCTTAAAGTTTAACGTAAAATGCACCAGTGAAATTGATTCAATCCCCAATGTGAAAATATCTGAGCTGTGTGAAGTGCTTGGTATACATTTGGATAATGCTATCGAGGCTGCTCTGGAAAGTGAAAATAAAACTGTGGAGATACACTTGGAAAATGCTGACTCCAACTTGACAATTGAATTGACGAATAGCTACGGTTCAATTCCAGATATTGATAAAATAAAAGTTGACGGGTATTCCACCAAAGGAAGTGATAGAGGACACGGCCTAAGCATTGTTGAAAAAATCCTGAAAAATTATAATTCCATAGTTAACTCAATAGATATTGATATAGAGAATATGAAGTTTGTGCAGACGTTGCAAATAAAAAAAGGCATATAGCCTCTTTTTATTTGACGAATTATTTGAGCAATGATTTGGGGCACTCCTTCTGATAAAAAGAGAAGAACCAGCACGCCCCAGCAGATGCGGTAGATGCAATAATTCCAACTGTTGATAAAATCGTGAGAACCAATAACTTGACTTTTAACCTTTTCATGTTAATACCCCACCCTTCTTATTCTTGGTTATTTTATACACCAGCGGTGTAATATTTACTGTAGAAATTAAGGTCATTATTGAAATAATGTTTGAAAAGCTTTGAGGCACAAATAAACTTATCAGGAACCAAATGAGTATAACCAGGCCTCCCTTTATTCTTAACTCCCTCCATCTTTTTTCAGTAATTATAGGCTTGGAAATCAAATCTGCTGGAGCATAGAGATAAGCCAAAACACCGGATAAAATAAAAATAAAGATATTTAAGTATTTGTATGTTATAAAGAGCGATAAGTAAATTGTTCCAAAGACAAATGCAAAATGGGTGATTATACAACCTAGTTGAGTTTTAGCATGAATCCCGCCCAAATAGGATTTATTGACAGAAAAAACAAGTACTGCAACTAAGGCATACCAAGCTTGTCCCAAAATAATAGCAGTTAGCAAAACAGAGATTAGCTTAAGCCCGTCTGAAAATGCCATATAAAGGCCATAATCAATCTCTTCAGCTTTCTCTTCAGTTATATTGGGTAATGTCACAAGTATCTCATTCGAAATTTTTTTAGTGATCTTACTAAGCATATAAATCACCACCAAATCCAATTTCCCAATTTACACCATTATATATTATTTCAAATAAATAATCCAGTTATCTAAACTGATTTCTTTTTGATTATTATCTTTCAAACAAAAAGAAAAAGAAGCTGCCTTATGAGGCAGCCCTTCTATTAACTTTAATATAAATTATCCACAATACAACACTAATAAATACAATATATAAGGATGTGAAAAACAATAATGTATGTAGGTCAACACCTGATAGTACAAAAGAATAAACACCAAAGAAAGCTATACCAAACAAGTTATCCATCAACGATATTAGCGAATGTACTGTTGAACGTCCTTGTTCTTCTATTTGTTGTTGTACATAGTCTTCAAACAATATCCTAGTAGAAGCCATTATAAGATAAAAAAGTCCATATAACGGCATAACAAGTATACTTCGTGCCCATCCAGATACCCCTAAAAGTCCTGCTGCTATTAAGCATAGTACAAAAATCGCATAAAACCGATCGCTAATTTTAAAACTTTCAAATATGTTTTTAAGTTTATAAGCTATTCTACCTCCAATAGCTTCCAGGATATATCTAGTACTCCCCCATACACCTACCAAAGCAAGGTTTAAGCCATATCTATCAGCAATAAGGGGGTCATACTCATCAAGAATTCCTGATATACCAATAACAAGAATGGACATTAGACTGACAATAAGCAACCTCAAATTCCTTGTACAAAAAATTACTGCATCATATAGAGTAGAAAATGACTTTGCTAGTCCTAACTCTTGCTTTTCATGTTGTCGCCGTTTGAAGAAATTTACTTCTTTAAATCTAAATGTAAATCCTACACAAATTAGCATGGATATAACTGAAATAACTAACACAAGGTCCATTCCAAATGTCATAGCAAGAAATCCACCAGTTATTCCTGATATAGCAACCCCTATATTTGAATAAAAATTACATTTGCCGTATATCTTCTCGAACTCATGTTCTTGCCCATACTGCTTTAAACTATCATATAATAAAGCTTCCTCTGAGCCAGAACAAAAACATCCACTTATGCCCCATAATGCGAAGCCTATAGCAAAAAGTAAAAACCCATCGGAAAATAACCAATATGTATAGCATAACGCTTTACATACACTTCCAATAATCAACATATACTTTCTGTTCCAGTGGTCTGACAAAACGCCTGATGGTATTTCAAATAAAACTAATGGTGCTGACCATATTACAAGTAGTAATGAAATTTGTGATAATGAAAGTCCCTTAGACTCAAAAAGCAAAAGGTACACAGGGTAAATTGGTACTATATTTTGCATTAATTTATAAAAGTAAAATATTCTGATATTCATAGTCAACGTTCATCCCTTCTACATAAATAATTTTAAATAATAATTGATCATGTAGAAAGGTGGTCCTCGGGCATATAGGCGTTATTGACCAGTATCAAACCAAATCGCAATTGGTTTTTTCAAGTTCATCACTCCATTTCAAAATTTTACATTATTATATCATAATACGTACAAAACAAAATATTGTTTGAATATTG
>JAEYWA010000066.1 GCA_023431385.1 Bacillota bacterium
TCAATGTAATTATCAACCTTTGCATAGGGGCTGTCAGCAACTATCCCAAGTATACTGTCCCGGTAGGGTGATTTATTTATAGCAGAGAGACATGAAGAGGCTCCAGTTGAAAAACCCATCAGTATTATCTTTTCGGTTTCCTGCTGCTTCAGATATTTAATGGCAGTCAGTACATCAGTTGTTTCATTTTTTCCGAAAGTAGACATGGAACCGGCGGAGTTTCCTGAACCCCTCAAATCTATTGTTAATACGTTCAAGCCTTTATTATTTAATCTTCGGATTAATTTAAAGGTTTCTTCATCAAACTGAAGTCTGTTCCTGCCATGGCTGTGTACCATAAGCACCGTGGTTTTTGAGCCTATTGATGGAAAGAACCATCCATTAATCTTTTCCTTCGATTCACTGCAGTAAAAGCTGATATTTTTATAATCTGGGGCTATGTTTGAAGAAATTTGCTTTGTTGTCAGCTTCCCTGGATGGGTTATTTTCCAGGCTGAAACAAAGGAAATAACCCCTATAGCCAGACAAACGAGTACAAGTATATATATAAGAGCGACAAACAGGTTTTTAGGTAAAACACTCTTTCGCTCTGCATACGCAATGGGTTTAAGCTGCATTGGTTAAATCCTCCGAAAATTACTATTGACTAATCAATACTCAAGATTTATTATATTTTTATTTATTGGGAATGTAAATACAATATAGAATGTTAAGATATTCTTAAGGGTTAGAACCCAACGCCCCAGCCAATGATAGGTAATATGGGAATATGTTCTTCTGATTGGTGCTATATAGGTGATGTTCAGGTACTATATAATAGGAACTATCGATCAGTAAGCATTGTATAAAGTTACCTTGATAAACAGGGAGATGTTATTAGGTTTAATACCGTGCTATCATTAAAAGCATTAATAAAAATAGTATTCAGGGAGACGTCGAATGACAAAAACATGCAGTATATGTCCAAGACACTGTAATGTAGATAGAAAAGTTGAGACAGGCTATTGTGGCGTCCCGGAGCAGCCCAAAATATCCAAGGCCATCCTGCACATGTGGGAGGAACCATGCATCAGTGGGACAAGAGGGTCTGGTACAATATTTTTTTCAGGCTGTAATCTCAAGTGTATATATTGTCAGAACTATCATATTAGCCAGGAGAACTTTGGCAAATCAGTTTCACTGACAAGGCTCAATGAAATAATTAAAGAGCTTGAAAGCAAGGGTGCACATAATATTAACCTTGTAAACCCTTCTCATTATACGGAGACTATATGTCAGGTTATCGGGGAGTTAAAAGCAACCGGGGAACTCACAGTCCCTATTGTGTACAATTCAAATGGCTATGAAACGGTGAAGACCCTTAAAACTCTTGAGGGAGTAATAGACGTATATCTGCCGGATTTGAAATATTCAACCGGAGAGGCTGCTTTTAAGTACTCAAAAGCAAAGGATTATCCCGAAATCAGTAAAAAAGCCGTTCTGGAGATGTACCGCCAGGTTGGAAGCCCTGTTTTGGATAAGGACGGGATAATCCGTAAGGGTTTGATAATCAGGCACCTCATTCTTCCTGGTCACACAAAAGAAAGCTTAAACGTGCTTGATTGGATCAGTAATAATCTGCCAAAAAGTGTGTATGTATCCTTAATGAGTCAATATACACCTTTTTACGCTGCTGAAAAGTATCCTGAAATCAATAGGCCTATAACAAGAAAAGAGTACGAGAAAGTTGTAAACCATCTTTATAGGTTGGGAATTGAGGAGGGCTATGTTCAGGAGCGGCAATCAGCTGATGTCCAGTATATACCTGACTTTAATCTTGAGGGGGTATAGCCTGACAATGATTATTAAGTTCATATATCCAGCATAGTTTACTAAAAAATAAGAAAATTTAAAAATAACTGTTGCATTATGGAGTAAAATGGGTTATAATTTACATTACTAGAAATGTCTTACATATAAACCTTAATTTGATTTTTATCCAAATTGAGTTCAAGTCAAAGTCAGCTAGTGTATAATCTTATTAAAACTTATCACTAATCATTCATTTTTATCGCTATTGTATATCTTCACTTTTGGATAATTCCACTTTTATATAATTTCCGATTTACATAGTCCCTTATATTTGTTTATTTTTTATTTACGATTTTTTCTGTTCTATACTTTCTTACTTAATTCTTTAAGGATTACAATTCAAAAGAAAACTGATTTCATTTTATGCATGGAGGATTCAATCATGCAGGATAATATCTTTTTCCAAAAATACAAATACATAAAATCACTTGGGAGCGGAGGCTGCGGAGAAGTATATCTGGCTGAAAATAAGGCACTGGGCAACTATTGGGCCATAAAGGAGATACCAAAGGATAGGACAACCTCTGTAAGCGGCTACATTGAACCTGAAGTGTTAAAACGATTGAACCACCCTGCTCTGCCTAGAATCTGCGATGTTTATGAGACAGAAGATAAAATCTATATAATTGAGGATTATATTGAAGGCGTATGCCTAAAGCAAGAGCTGGAACAAAAGGTAAGATTTGAGGAGCATAAAGTAATTGAGTGGGGAATTCAGCTTTGCAGTGTACTTCGATATCTCCATGAGCAACAACCCGGCCCGATTATTTACGGAGATATGAAACCCCATAACATTATCTTAACAAAAGAGGGATTCATAAAACTGATTGATTTTGGTGTCTCTACTATTTTAAATAACTCGGTAAAGGCAGACCTGAAAACATGTAATTTGGATGAAAATGAAAACCTGACTGAAAAAACCGAAAATATATATAAAACAGTCTTTATCGGTACAAAGGGATATTCGCCTCCGGAACAGTATTCCGGTGCACTCATAAGTCCGGGCACAGATATTTATTCCCTTGGAATCACTCTGATACAGCTTCTATCAGGAATAGACCCTGTAAGCTTTCCTCATTCATATTATAGCGGGGAATACGAGGAATATATGTCATCGGGCTTGTACAAGATACTGAAAAAGTGCATTGATATCAATCCCCAATATAGATATCAGGACGTAGCCCGGCTTATGAAGGAGTTAAATGAAATGAGCTTACATAACTCTAATCTTCCTAGTAAAGGGCTACAAGTGGCATCCCACGGACTAACCAGAATAATCGCTTTCTCAGGAATACGTGGAAGCGGGATTTCAACCATCACTGCTGCGGTGGCGGAGCAAATAGCAAAAGAAGCAAAAACAGTTTGTATAGTAGATTTAAGCAGCTCCGGAACCTTGGGAGAAAGCCTTGGCTTGAAAAAAGGAAACAATTCAGGGAATCCGAAAAAAATTCACTCTCATCTCTACTATATAGATATTAATTATTTACATAACGTTGGTAAACAAATAATGTGTCCTGATGATCATACTGATCATTTAATACTTCATAAACATTTCTCTCAGCTTCAGGATCAATTCTCTTACATCTTAATTGATGCTGAACTGTCAAAGCTCAAGATAATTGAGCGTTTTATCAATCACATCTTCCTGGTATGCGATATGAACCCGTATAGCATATCAATACTCGGAGACAGGTTTAAGGGAGGAATACTGACAACTGCATATGTCTCCGGGGTATCCTTCATTATCAATAAATTCTATAAAGGAGAATTAAGCTCATACAATTTACTTCATGGTATTTTACTTAACGGTGAAAATGATGAGTATTTGGCTGAACTTATACCTTTATCCAAGCTTTATGAGGTACCGTATGATCAAAGGATATATATAAGATGGATGTACAGCTGCTTTGGTGAACCACTTAAATTGGGGAGCAAGCTATCTGAACGGTTTGAAACAGCTGTTTTAAATATTTCAGCAGCGATAGTGAAAACACCCAAACCAAAGCCGCGGGTACGGCTTAGGCAATTAATAGCGGGCCTTTAGAGGTTCTGTGTCTCTATAACAGGTTATTTCAATAGAAAGTGTATATTCATCCGAAACTACATAATATAAGCAATTTGGGAGGCAATATTGAGTAAAAGAATAGTAATAAAAACAACTCTGATCTGTGTTGGTATATTCTTAATAATTAACGCAGCTTTGCTGGAATATATCTTTAGAAAATATCCAATTGACACTGAGAAGTATGTTCCTGCTGTTATTGCCATATCGGACATTAAACCCGGAACAGTAATAGAACGTAAACATGTAAAAACAAAATTGATTCAGCAGTCGGCTTTAAATGAGTCTATGGAGACTGATATAAACAGCGTTATAGGTAAAAAGGCGATACAAGAAATAGCAAATCAGGATTACTTCAGAAATAATTGTTTGATACATAAAAACCAGTGGTTTAAGCCTGACGAAAGAATTATCGTACTTCCCGTAAGTATCGAGGAAAGGCTCGCTAATTTAATCAAGCGGGGCTCCTATATTGATATATTGTTAAAAAGTGATACCAGCCCGACGATTGAAGCTGTATTGAAGAAAGTAGAAGTTAAAGATATGCTGGATGAAAACGGAAATCCAATAGACAGTATGTCCGGGATAAATTCCAAAACCGCTTATATGAAGCTGGTACTGGATGAGAAACAGAGACAGCGAGTATATACTTCTATGGTAAAAGGACAGTTTATTTACGAATTATATTGTGATGAAACTCAGAACTAGTATCAAAAATTTTTACCGCTTGCGGTAAAAGGCCATAATATGGCTCAGGGAGGTTAATATGGGTAAAATACTCGCTGTGTGGTCGGATTCCAGAAAATCCGGCAAATCTATTATTACATATATGCTTGCAAACCGGATGGTCCACAACAGGAAGCTAAAAGTTCTGGTATGCTGTCTTAACTTCAAATACAGCTCATTATCAAGATTATTTGGAATAGAAGCATCTGCAACTGGACTGGAAGACCTGATAAATTACAAATTCTACGAGGGTATCGAGGAAGACATACTAAAAAGCTTAATACCAAGGTGCGGGGACATTTATTTTCTCGGAAGCAATAAAATGACAAATGGCTATGCTTTGAGAAATATTGAAAAGTATGCGGAATTAATCGAAGAACTTAAAAACTTTTTTGATTTGATTATTGTAGATACCTCGTCAGAAAGTGAAAATGCTCTTACAAAAATGGTGCTTCATCAGGCTGAGATGCTTTTAAAGCTATATTGTCAGGATATTGAAAACCTTATAGCCGAGAAAACTGTTATGGAGGAGGACATTCCTTATAATCAGGAAAACGTGTATTTAATTTCAAAGTACCGAAATATTTATCCAAAGAAATCGGACCTTAAGCGTACATTTGGGAATTGCAAATTATTTATCTTTGACTACTGCGAAACTCTTCAGGAAATGAAAAACCGGGACAGTCTCCATCTGTATCTGCAAAGGGAAACAGCCTGTAATAAATCTATTGGGAAATTGACTGATTACTTGCTGAAGTCACTGGATCTATCAGAGGACACTGATATTGATGTAAGAAGTGTCGGCAGAAGCAGAGGACTTGAACGGTTTTTCAGAAGAGTTGGGAACACAGTAATAAGTAAGCACATTTGATTAAAAGTGAGGAAACTTAGTACAGCTATTTATTCAACCCCTTTATACATTGTTAGAATTTGCAGGTGAAAGGAGAAAAGAGTGAGAATACTTCAGAAAGTTTGTTTAAAGGAATTGATGAGTTATACTGAAGAGGAACTGAGAATAAATGGATTTAGTGGTATAAAAGAGGTACATGAAGGGGTGGCCGGATATATGGACGAAGTTCGGCAAACCCAAAAGCATCTTGCGGTAGATGGCAGTATTCAGGCCAGAGAATTCATACAAAATAGCATTTACTTTATATTGATAGAAAAGGCAGACCTGATAAAGGCAGAAAATATAGACCAAATAATTCAAGAATATCACATAAACTATTATCAGAATATTTATATGGGTAAAGACAAAAACAGAGCTGTGAAGGTTATCGATAGTGAAATAAGCAGCTACTTGGATAAATACTCCATAAACCCTCTCGATGATTTTGATATAAAGCTTCAAAAGCTGACCCAGATTATATATCAGGAAGTGTATGGGTATGGTATATTGGATGAACTTATATTTGATCCAATGTTAAATGAAATTGCATGTACCCGCAGAGATTATATATGGCTACAATACAATGGAATCAAGCGGCGTATTCCCAATCCTGACTATAAATTTAAAAATGAGGAGAGCTATAGGAAAGTGATTGAAAATCGCCTTACCTCCACTGCAAAAGAAGAAATAAACGCCGGATATCCACTGGTGAATGCCATACTGAAAAATGGGGCCAGAGTAACAGCTCTCCGACCCCCGCTGTCAAAATATTATGTTGTGAACGTCAGGCTATTTGCATCAAAGGCACAGCTGGTAAAGTACCGGAGTAAATTTGTTGAGGAACGTATAGCAAGGATTATAGAACTCCTGGCGGGAAAAGGAAGGCGGAATGTTGCAATTATTGGAGAACAAGGCTCGGGAAAAACAACAGCAGCTGACGAATTAATCATAAGACAGCTGGATCCCGACATAAGTATAGGACTTGCTGAGAATATTCACGAACTGAATATTTCAACCAACTATCCTGAAAAAAACATAGTGGAATTGCAGTATACAAAGGATTTTAAACCCTCTGATATCACAGAGATTTTCTTTAGGCTTAACAGGGATATTGTTATTTATGGAGAAGTAAGAAACTCCTATGAGGCCTTTGAAATGATAAAAGCCATGCTTCGGCAAGCCAGAGGAAGCCTTTTTACTTTTCACTCCTCAAGCACAAGGAGAATGATTCATGACCTTAGACAGCTTTTAATGCAGACCGGTTACTATACAGACTATAGAGAAGCACAATTTGATGTAGCAGACGCTGTTGATCTTGTAGTACATATTAAGCTTGACCGTCAAACAGGACAAAGATACGTATATAAAGTGGCAGAAGTTATTGCAGATGAAGAGAGCATGTCATTTCAGGTAAATGATCTATTTGTCTTCGACAAGGAGAAGGAAACATATTGGGTCAATAAAGAAGGTTTATCAAGGGAGCAGCTGCTTTCCTGTATGGAATATGAAATGTCTGGGCCAGAAGTAGCGGAACTTAACAGGCTATTTCATATGGAGTTCGAAAGGCCTTCTGAAAAGGAGGATACATGTCAGACTTAATTTATACACCTTTTGATATACCTCTTCAGGGCTTTGAATGGCTGGATCGCCTTATTAAATACAGGTTATACCTTACGCTGATACTACTGGGGCTACTGTTGATATTTACAGGAATGTATATTTCGGTGTATAAAAAATCAGTGATGATTAACTATAAAAAGCTCAAGACTGTCAGAATTGGTAAGCACATTAATGTACTCGGAATATTAATAAGCAGGCGGCCTCTTAAAATTCTTTCCTGTAAGCTGGAAAAATCTTTATCCTGTTTCATGTTGAAGGAAACGGTTCAACAAAAAATGGTGATAGTTCTTACTTTTCTACTCCCGGGGTTGGGAATACTTATGTATGCTCCACTGAATGCAATTATGAATCTCTGGTATACAAAGGCAGCAACTTTCCTACTTTGCCTAATGGTTCCATATTATATATTTACATTAGCGGCCGACTATATGAAATACAGTCTCAAATTAAAAATCCCCGTTTTGATTGACAGTTTTAGAAGCTCCTTTATGCTCCACTATAGAATAAAGCCTGCATTATTGGATTGCAGCAAAAATTTAGACAGATCAATGAGCAGGATTATCTCAAGAGCCTCCGATTGCAGTGATTTGAATGAAAGCCTTTTCAGAATCAGAGATAGAATAAATGATACCTGGTTCAATATTTTTGTGCTTTTGCTCGTAAATTACCGGGAGAATGGTGGAGAACTTATGGCTCAGCTTTATAAGCTGAATAGGACCATTACCAGATACAACAATATTGAAAAAAAGAAAAACAAGAGACTCATATGGTATGAGGTTTTTACCGTAGCTGCAAGTATTCTGAGTCTCCCTGCTGTTTTGATTATTAATAAACTGATATTGGGGGTAAATGCGGGAGGGTTCTACGACGCAACTGCTTCTTTTGCTAAACTGGCGGCCTTTTCATTAGGTGCTTTACTGGTTGTCAGAATACTCAGAAGAATATAGGGGAGGAAGAACCATGTTCAGACTATTAATGATTATTCTTTCTCTAACTGGAATAATATTGATTGTAACCGGGCTATTAGTCAAGGTTGTTAAAGCATCAATACCTTATGAAAAATCAAAAAATAAAAAGACCACTTTTTTGGGCTTACTTGAAAGAGTTACTGAAAATAAGATAATTGCTGTTCCACTCAGCTTTATTTCAAAAGATAAGAAAATATGGGCAAACAAATATTTATGTAAACTTCTCGAGCTAAGTGAAGCCGGTTTAAACCTCAAGCAAGCTTACTTTTTGAAATTCCTGTGTCTAATTACATGTACGGTTTTCCTGCTGGCTGTTTCATATAACAATATGTTCTATCAAACTAAAATTTTAATTGAAACCACCGATTCAGAAAGTGTTATGACCGATCACTCAAATTCATCCATCAAGTCGAAGTATAAGCTCTATAATCGAATTCATAAAAAGATTGATTTTGATATACTATCCTTAAAAAAATACGAAGACCAATACACTATGGTTGAAGAGGCAGTAACCGAATGTCTTTCAGTATCCGATAAAAAAATCATTGAAGAACAGACAGAATGGTTTATAGATACATGGAATAAAGCCCGACAGATCAAACCTTTTCAAAGGGAATATCTTTTATTCGTTTTTGTTTTCTTTTTTATTCCCGACGTTTACTTTGTTCTCAGCTGGCTAATTAAAGGCTCTGTATACAAACGAGAAATAATTAAGCTGGAGTATGTTTTTGAATTGCTTGCAGGGGTAGATGGGATAAAAACGCTGGACATAATAAATCAACTGGAGAAATCCTCGAAAATATACTCAAAGTACTTTCTGGAGTTTTCACACTTATTTAAATATGACAAAAACAGGGCCTTCAATTTTCTTAAAAGCAGGAATATTAAAAGTCTTGCAAAAATGGCCAATATCCTGGAAATATATAGTCTGACCAGTAAGGATATTGCAATGCAGGTACTGGAAAGAGAGGTAATAGAAAGAGATGAGGCAATAATGATGACTGCTGATGAAACTGTAGATTTTATAGATCTAGTTGCATTTTTAAGTATAGTACCTCTGGTTTATGAGCTAGCCAGGTTAATGCTCAATCCTATGCTGGATATGGTATATAAAGCGTTTGAGTATATTTGAACAATGGAAGTATTTATTTTGCAGGAGGTATAGTGGTGAAGCAGATTATTTTATCTATTGCAATCTTAGCCATTGCATTAGCTCTCATGATAGGAGTCATAGTACCTATCTGCGAGCATGGAGCTGAGCAGGGGGATAAGGCGAGGGAACAGGGAAGGACTGTTCTGACAAGACTAGGTAATATTTTAGAATAAAATTAATTACAGGAGGTAAGTGTATGAAAAAAATTATTTTATCTGTAGCTATGTTTGCCATAGCTATGGCCCTTTTAGTGGCAGTTATAATTCCCTTGGCCGAACATGGAAAGGAAAACGGCCAAAAGGTTGAGACACAGATTGACACGGTTGATGCAAAAATAAACACTATTTCGAGTACAATAACCAGGTCTTCGGATTAGAAAAAAGGCAGAATACCAATATTAAGATTAGCAACTGCTATTCTAATGCTTACGGAGGCTAAAATGAAAAACATATTAATTGCAATAATAATGTTTGCATTATGTGTTGCCCTTATAATAGGTACAATTCTTCCAGTTTCAGAAGTTGTTTCCGATACCGGTGAAGAGGTTTATTCCACGGTAAAAGAATTAAATAGAAATATTAAATGAGCATTTTCTGTGACATTAAATCTGGAGGTATGACATAGTGAGTAAAATATACGCTTTCATAATCATTATTCCTATGATAGCGATTCTTCTGTTTAAAACAATTGCCATTTATGAATTTGATACAAAGCAAAGATATATAAAGAATACTATCGATTCAGTATCCCATAAGGTTATGATAACTGGAGTTTTAACAGCTGGGGATAAGGAGGAAATGCTGAAGAAATTAAACAAGTTCAGTAATTTTGGCGAGGATAATATTATAGTTGAGTCAGGGTCTGTTAATGCAGACGGGGAGATATACGGAATGAGTCGGTATATTACCGGGGATATACTTGACAGAGGAGAGGTTTTCAGCATTTTTGTACAGTCGGATAATAAAAGCTTACTGTCAGGGGTAGAGGGAGATTTGAATGAAGATAACAAACTTTGCTATAAAGCGAAGGCGGTTTGTAGAGTTGAAAAGAAACAGGATAGAGATTAGAGGATTTACCTTGGAGCTTAAAAGGTTACTTTGGGATGAATATGGAGGAGGTCTTAGCATATTATTCATAGGAATATCAATTATTGCTTTAGTGCTAGTAATATTCCTTAATATTGCTGATTACTCCGTATACACCTATAAGCGTAACGAAATTACCAAGGCCATGGATTATGCCGTAACAGCAGCTGCCCAGCAATTAAAAACAAGTGAGAGTCTGGTCGGACTTTCGTCAGGCTTTTCTGACCATTCAGGGAAAAAACTACTCGAAAATGTTGAAATCAATATTGATAAAGCCAGTGTAACATTTACAGACATATTAAGTAGAAATAACAATATTCCCGCGATTTCTATAAACGATAGGTTATTGCTGTGTTCTACCTACTCAGAGAAGGGCAGGGTCAAGTATACCGTAAAAGCTAACGGGTGGCCTCTTGAGCACGGAGAAACAGGTGGGCCACAAGATATTGAAGCTATAATAAATGACTCTCTGGAAGCTTTCTGGCCTGAAAGCCATAAGACATTAATATACGTTAACGGAAATCCATATACAAACATGGTTGAAAAAGGCACGTATCTGTTTGCAGTTATAAAGGATGTTGAGATAACAGGGATTTTCTCCAAAAGAAAAATAAGTCTTTCCAGCTTTGCAGGAGCAAAACTTGAAAGACTAGCAGACTAAATCTGTTTAAGAATTTTGTGAAGCGTCTGGTGTAAAAACAGGGTTTCTTCAAGGGATAAAGATATACATTGACGTATTTGTTCAGGAACTACAGAGGCCTTCTCTTTAAGTTTGTGGCCTTCTTCCGTTAGATTAATATAAACATTTCTTTCATCATCGGAGCTTCTAATTCGTTTTATGAGATTCTGTCTCTCCATTTTTTTCAGAAGAGGAGTAAGAGTGCCGGAATCCAAATAAAGCTTTTCTCCCAAGGCTTTAACAGTTAAATTATTATCTTCCCACAGTGCCATCAACGTTATATATTGAGTATATGTTATTCCCAGGGGATCTAAAAACGGTTTATACTTTCTAATAATTTCCTTTGAACAGGCATAAAGAGGAAAACATATCTGATTTTCTAACTTTAACATATTGTAATCCATATAACCTCCCATGGAGTGAATCTTTGACGGTCTCTAAAGTATCACTGTGAATAGCTTGGTAATAGACTAAAATTGCTTACAGCGTTCCCTCATAAGCTGCTCTTACCGCATTTGCCAGCTGGTCGGCGCATGAACTGGACTTTCGTCCGCATTGAATCCCTCTAAAAAATTCCTCTATTTTCTCGACGGACATTCCATTTATAACTCTGCTGATAGCTTTGAGGTTACCATCACACCCTCCTATAAAGGATACATTTTTTACAATGTCTCCTTCAAGGTCAAAGCTTATTTGAATGGGACAAACTCCCTCAGGGTAAAACTCGTGTGTCATATAGGCCCTCCTAGAAGGTTGAAATTTTTTTATTAACTATTTTTGGTTATATATATAACCGATTCAAATAATATTAAATTGAATACAATCGAATTATACAAACCCATTCTAACGCTGTCAAGTAGATTATCTATGGGTTTATATCAGATGAGTTTATACTTTATTGTTTCAATATGTATAAGTTGTTTGTATAAGATTATTTGTGAATAAGTCTGATTGTTTACGGTAGTAATTTTAATTGATATAATACTTGAAGGGAGCATGATAAAAATGGCAGCAAAATAGTTATCATGTTTATCACAAATAAAATGATGTAAATACTGTAAACAAGGATATCCCGATAAGCATGTTACTTATCGGGATTAATAATATTTATCCGGGAGTTGGAAAATGAAAAAATACAAAAAGGTATATGTTGAAATAACTAGTGTATGCAATTTAAGATGTAGCTTTTGTCCTGAAACAAAAAGACAATCAAAATATATGACTCAAAGTGAATTTTTATATGTGATTCAAGAAATTAAGCCATTTACAGACTATGTTTACTTTCATCTGATGGGGGAACCGCTCTTAAACCCGGAACTTGGCAACTTCATTTCAATTTGTTCAGATAATAATATAAAGGTGAATATAACAACAAACGGTACGCTTTTGAAAAAAAAGAAAAACCTTTTGTTAAGCACAGAAGGATTGCGAAAAGTAGGGATTTCTCTTCACAGCTTTGAAGCAAACCTGGGAGAGAAATTCTTGGATGAATACCTGGATGGAGTTATTAGCTTTGTTAAGGAAGCAAGCCAGAAGGGCATAATCTGTGAGCTTAGATTATGGAATGCTGAAAGCAAGGACATAGCACTCGGTAACGGCCTGAACAGTATCATTATCAATACGCTGTATAAAGCTTTCGGCCCAGAGGGAGCGACATATCATACCGACAATCGGAATGCTTTGTCCCAGGGAGATTTCCAGTTTAAGGAACTTTTGCTGCGCCAAAACACAAAACTTGCTGACCGGGTCTTCTTGCATTTGGCGCATAAATTTCAGTGGCCTGACATGGATAGAGCCGATTCTACGGAGGAGGTATTATGTTACGGCCTAAGGGATCAGTTTGGAATTCTGGTAGACGGTACAGTGGTCCCCTGCTGTTTGGACAGCGAAGGGAATATACCTTTAGGCAACATATTTGAGCAAACCTTACAGGATATACTTGCCTCCCCTAGAGCATGCAACATATATGACGGATTTACTGCCCGAAAAGCGGTTGAAGAATTGTGTAGGAGATGTGGTTACGCAGAAAGGCATAAAAGATAAAAAAGGCGTATCTAAGCAACCTGAAACATTACATTCGTTGAAACGCCGATGAGGTTAGCATATTTTTCTACAACCGAAAAGTTTACTTTTGAACCAGGGCTTATAATGATATAATATTATCATTAGTCTGAAAATGGCTATGAATATAGTGGCATAATTACCCATATGCGTGTTGAGAATAGAGTCGTAGCAAACGGGTATCAATATATTGAAATTCATCTATTTGAAACTTAAGTTAGAAATTTAATAAATAGAATAGGTAATATAGGTGTGACTAACAAAAATTCTTATAATACCATGTAATACTATGTAAAATTAGAGGAGAAACATAATTGAACATATTGTCGGCAGAAGGCATTTCAAAAAGCTATAGTGAAAAGAAGCTGTTCAATGATATATGGCTGGGAATAGGTGAAGGTGATAAGATAGGCCTTATTGGCATAAACGGGACAGGAAAAAGTACACTGTTAAAGGTAATAGCCGGTACCGAAACCCCTGATACAGGGAGAATAATAAAAGCAAATAATGCAAGTATAGGTTATCTTGAACAAAATCCGCACTTTGATGCTGGTTCCACAGTCCTTCAACAGGTTTTTACCGGATGTTCTCCAGTAATGTCACTTTTGCGGGAATACGAATATACCTTGAAAAAATATCAGGAGAGACCGGGAGACAAGCAGCTTGAAGATAAACTGCCCCAATTGCTGCAGAAAATGGATGCCCTGAATGCATGGACCGTTGAGAGCGAGGCTAAAAATATCCTGACAAGATTGGGGATTGACGATTTTGATGCAAATGTAGCTGTTCTTTCAGGAGGGCAGAGAAAACGTGTAGCAATGGCAGGTGCACTGATCAATCCAACAGACCTTCTGATACTAGATGAACCAACAAACCATATAGATAATGACTCTGTTGATTGGTTGGAAAAATATTTGAATACCAGAAAGGGTGCACTTCTTATGGTAACCCATGACAGATACTTTTTGGAAAGGGTTGCTAATAGGATTATAGAATTGGATAACGGAAAACTCTGTAGCTATCAGGCCAATTACAGCAAGTTTTTGGAGTTGAAGGCTGAACGTGAGGAACTTGAACAAGCCTCTGAAAGGAAGAGGCAAAGCCTTCTGCGGAGCGAGCTTGAATGGATAAGGAGAGGAGCACAGGCCAGATCTACCAAACAAAAGGCAAGAATAGAGAGATTTGAAAAGCTTCAGGGCACAGAAGGACCCAAGATGGAGGAAAATATTGAAATACAGGTTGGAGCCTCCAGATTGGGAAGAAAGATTATTGAACTTGAAAACGTAGAAAAGGCTTATGAAGATAAAGTACTGATTAAGGATTTCAGCTATATCCTTCTGCGTGATGACCGGATAGGTGTAGTTGGTCCGAATGGCATTGGCAAATCAACACTTCTTCGCATTATTTCCGGGGACATTAAACCCGATATGGGAAGCGTGGAAATTGGAGAAACAGTAAAAATAGGCTTCTTTACTCAGGAAAGTGCAGAGATGGACCTTAACCTGAGAGTAATAGAATATATCAGACAGATTGCAGAGCATATAGAAACAAAAAAAGGCAGCTTGAGTGCTTCCCAGATGCTGGAACGGTTCCTTTTCCCGCCCAGTGTTCAGTGGACACCTATCTCAAAATTGTCGGGAGGGGAAAAAAGGAGACTTTATCTGCTCAGCATATTGATGGGTGCTCCGAACATACTTTTACTGGACGAACCCACAAATGATCTTGACATTCATACTTTAACCATACTAGAAAATTATCTGGAGGAGTTCCCGGGAGCTGTAATTACAGTTTCCCACGACAGATATTTCTTGGATAGAGTTGCTGAACGAATATTTGCATTTGAAGGAAGCGGGTATATTAATAAGTATGCAGGTAACTATTCTGATTATAAGGAAGCCTGTATAAATGAGACGGGAGTAAAACTGCCGCAGCAAAGTGCCCAAAAGTCTGGAAAGGGTGAAGACAGAAGGGCATCAGGAACAGCAGAGGAACAGGATAATGCATCAAAGCGTGACAGCAGGGGACAGAAGGAAAGACCTCTGAAGTTTACTTTTAAGGAGCAAAAAGAATACGAAGAAATAGATGGCAGGATTGCAGAAAAGGAAAGTAAGCTAGAAAAAATTAAAATTGAAATATACCAGGCATCCAGTGATTTCACTTTACTTCAGGAGCTTTTGGATAAGCAGCAGAAGTTGGAGCAGGAGCTGGATTATCTTATGGAGCGCTGGACTTACCTGTATGAATTGGCAGAAAAAATTGATAAGAGTAAGAATAACTAAACTAATGCAACACATAAAGGAGAAAAAATGGAACAAACATTTGCAGGTTTGCAACTAAACAGCTCGCTGATAGAGGCATTAAAGCTGGCGGAAATTACCGTGCCCACAGAAATACAGCAGAAGGTAATCCCGGCGGCTGGAAATAACAGTGACCTTATTTTTCAGTCAGAGACAGGAACAGGAAAAACCCTTGCTTATTTACTGCCGCTTTTTGAGAAACTGGACACTGAAAAGAGGGAGATGCAGGCACTGATTCTTGTCCCTACCCATGAACTCGCCATACAGGTAATTAGGGTAATTGAGCTGCTTTCTTTAAACTCTGATTTAAAGGCAACATCAACACCGGTTATTGGTGACGTAAATATAACAAGACAAGTGGATAAACTCAGAACCAAGCCCCATATTATTGTAGGTACTGCTGGTAGAATACTTGAACTAATACAGAAAAAGAAAATCTCTGCCCATACAATAAAGACAATAATCATTGACGAAGCCGATAGGCTTTTGGACGATAGTAATATTGAAGGGATAAAGGCTGTAATAAAGACAACTCTTAAGGAACGGCAGATAGTGATGTGCTCCGCCTCCATGTCTGCACGTACAATTGAAAGAGCTAAAACCTTAATGAAGGACCCCCAAATTATTAAAAGTACAACGGCAATTGAAGTTCCCGATACAATTGAACACATATATTTTGTAGCGGAGCAGAGGGACAAGATAGAGGTTCTTCGTAAGCTTGTGAGAATAATTAATCCCAAAAAAGCGATTGTGTTTTTTGGCAATGCTGATGATATAATGGAGGCAACAGAGAAACTGAAATTTCATAAATTAAGGGCTGATGGACTTCATGGTTCAAATATAAAAAGTGACAGAAAGAAGACCATGGATGACTTTAAGTCAGGAAGACTACAGCTTCTCATAGCATCTGATATCGCAGCAAGGGGACTGGATATTGAAGGTGTAACTCATATCTTCAATGTAAATATTCCGGAAAGATCCATGGAGTATTTACACAGGGCAGGCAGGACTGGTCGGAACGGAAGTGAGGGTATGGCCATTTCAATTGTTACTGAAAATGAGATACCTTCAATTAAGCAATATGAAAAGGAACTGAGAGTTTCAATAATTCCAAAATCCATGTACAATGGCGTGATAGTGGAATACAGGAAAGAAAAGATGAAGTTTGATACCATTAGTGAATACGGACAGAGAATAAGTAAAAGAAAAAATGAAAATAGCGAAGACGGTTTTGAAAAGGAAAGCAAAGCGCCTAAATCAGATTCCAAAAAGGGTGACAGGACTGAATTCAAGTCAGGTAAGGGAAATGATAAACCGGTATATAAGCGTGGGCATGATGATAAAAATATAAAAAGATTCGATAAGGATAGAAGACCTGACAGAAAGTTTAAGCCCTATGAAAAAGACAAGCCCGAATCAAAGTATAAAAAGGATGGCAAAAAGGATTTAGGATTTAAACGTGACGGTGATAAAACTTACTCCAGATTTAATCGTGACGACAAGCCAGGCTCCAGATTTGGAAAGGCCGGAGAAAAACCTGCTTCCAGGTTTGGACGTGAAGAAAAGGGTGAAAAGAGATACAGTAAAGACGGAAAAAGAGGCGATAAAAAGTTCAGCGGTGATAGAGGCGATAAAAAGTTCAGCGGTGACAGAGGCGATAAAAAATTCAGCGGTGACAGGGGCGATAAAAAGTTCAGCAGTGACAGAGGCGAAAAAAAGTTTGGCGGCGACAGAGGCGAAAAAAAGTTTGGCGGCGACAGAGTAGGTAAAAAATTCGGAAGAAACGAGAAGCCGGATAAAAAGTTTGGACGGGATGATAAAAAAGAGGGCGGCTTCAGTAAAGATAACAAGCATTCAAAAATAAAATTTGTAGGTAAACCGCCAAAGAATCAAAAACCGTGGGAACGCAGACCACAGTCGGGTCAGAAAAAGGGGAAATAAGAAAACAAGAATAGCTTGTTGAAGGAAACCTTGCTAAACACGAATTTGAGTATACGGGTGAAAAATACATGTGGAAAGTCATCGTAACTTTCACGCAACGAAAAGCCATTACTTGTCTTTTCATTACTATTTGTGTACGCGTCATCCGCGTAGATGGGGGGTAATATGCAATCAACGTCTATACCAAAAGCATGGGAGGGTGTGCTGGGGGCAGCCAGCTTTATACCTGTGACAAGTATAAAGGCTATTGAGCGTTACCGGAATGCAGAATGGTCAAAAGGGCTCAGCATTCATGAGACCTTTGAAATGGTATACATCAAGTCGGGTGAGGGCAGGTTTGAAATTGGGGATCAGACTGTAACAGTTGGTTCAAATGACATAGTTATAATAAAGCCTCATCAACATCACAAGCTTAATGTAACCTCAGACAGCGGGTGTGATTTTATAGTCCTTTATTTTAAGTTTATGAACCAGTCAAATCTGTCAATGTCCGAGGCTTCATTGGAAGACTTTATAAACTTTGTCAGCGGAAGAGATTCCGGGGCTTTTATAAAACTTAAAGTAAGTCAGAAAAATGATATAATTATTTTGCTTAACAGGATACTTAAGGAAAAGGCAAGTGACCAGCTAGGCAGTGAACTGCTGGATTATCTCATGCTTATGGAGTTGTTTGTGCTTATTTCCAGAGCATTAAAAGCTGAATGGGAAAACAGCATAAAAAACAAGAGTCCCAAAATAAAAGAGCTGATGCAATCTGCCATTCAGTTTGTTCACAACAATTTTGAAAGGGAGATATCCATAACAGATATTGCTAAATATGTTTTCCTTAGTCCCAGCTACTTCACAAGAGCATTTAAAGAGGATACCGGCCTCAGTCCCATGCAGTATCTGCTGAATGTCAGAATCCGACGTGCCTGTGAACTTTTAGAAGAGACTGATATGAAGGTGGGCGAAATAGCACATAGTGTGGGATTTTCAAACCAGCAGCGGTTTAACGACATGTTTAAGAAGCAGACGAATATGACCCCGATGCAGTACCGCAATTCGTCAAAAAACATTCATAATTGATAAAAATAACGGTAAATAACAGGAAGAACACTTTTTGAGCTTATTGTATAATGATTTTAAATTAAAGCTGAAAAGTGTTTTTTTATATGATTTTATATATTTTTAGACGTTATGAATATGAGGAGGGTTACAATATGGGTATGACAATGACACAAAAAATACTCGCTGCTCACGCAGGACTGAATTCAGTAACGGCAGGGCAGCTGATAAAATCAAAGCTGGACATGGTATTGGGAAATGACATCACTTCACCGGTTGCTATAAAGGAGTTCAAAAAGGTTGGAGTAGACAAGGTATTTGATAAAAACAAGATTGCTATCGTACCTGACCACTTTACCCCAAACAAGGATATCAAATCAGCAGAACAGGTTAAGGTATGCAGAGAGTTCTCCAAGAAAATGGGAATAGTTAATTTCTTTGAAGTAGGTCAGATGGGGGTTGAGCACGCACTTCTCCCGGAAAAAGGCCTTGTAGTTCCTGGAGATGTGGTCATTGGAGCCGATTCACACACCTGTACCTATGGCGCACTTGGGGCCTTTTCTACAGGTATCGGAAGTACCGATATGGCTGCGGGAATGGCAACCGGAGAGGCATGGTTTAAGGTTCCTGAGGCAATCAAATTCGTTCTTAAAGGAAAGCCTCAGAAATGGGTAGGGGGTAAGGATGTAATACTTCATATAATCGGAATGATTGGTGTGGATGGAGCATTATACAAATCAATGGAATTTACCGGTGACGGAGTAAGTTCGCTTT
>JAEYWA010000140.1 GCA_023431385.1 Bacillota bacterium
CCTCGAATCCAAGGAAGAAGTAGCCTGGGTAAATCATCCTGCTGCCAAAGACAGCAAATACAAGCTGTTGGCTCAAAAATATCTGCCTAAAGGTGCTGGTGCTATATTTACCTTTGGTCTGAATGCATCAGAAGAACAAATAAATACTTTTATAGATTCAACAAGCATATTCAGTTATCACGCAAATGTTGGAGATTCAAGATCCCTTATAATTAATTCCCCCAAAACAACACACGGTGAGCTTACCCCTGAGGAACAAAAATTTGCCGGGATTCCTCCCGAGACTATTCGGTTGTCAATTGGTTTAGAGGATGCCAATGATTTGATAAACGATCTTGATAAGGCCTTTAAAAATAGTTTTACAAGTAAATCAGAGGATGTGGCCTGATTAATATTTCAATACAAATATTGGCCGAAACGTCGGCTCAAATCCATAATATGTCAAAGCTACTAGGTGGCTTGGGAGGTTAACATGAAGAAAACAAGAAAAATTTCTGTAGGTTTTTCAGTAAAGACGTTAATATTGTCAATTTCTCTTTTAATCGGACTCACGTCCTGCGGCACCACAGATAATACTGGCGGGAGTACTCAGGGTTCAACCGTTTCATCAAGTACGGCAGCAGCTAATGCAGCTGCTTCAGGTTCAGATGCATTAGAAAAATCCGGCTCGAATAAGGAATTCAAGTTCGGAAAGCTAAAGATTCAGGCACTGGGCGGTGGAGCTTGTGGCGCTCCATCCTATATTGCTTTGGAAAAAGGCTTCTTTGCAGAGGAAGGTCTAGATGTGGAACTGGTCAGCGGAACGCTGGATCAACTTAAAACAGGTTTGGTAACTGGAGAGTTTACTGTAACAAACGGAGACTTTCAATACTTCCCTTCAATCCAGCAGGGAATGGACCTTAAAATAATCGGAGGCTTACATAAGGGCTGTATAAGATTGGTGGTTCCTCCAAATTCACCAATTAAAACAGCGAAGGATCTTAAGGGAAAGAAAATAGGTGTTGACGAAATCGGTGGGACTCCAATGTCTGTAGCTACAATAGTACTTGCGAATGCAGGAATAGACCCACAAAAAGAAGTAACCTGGTTGCCATATCCCCTGGATCAATTGACTCAGGCTGTAAAAAAAGGTGAAGTAGATGCATTTGCTGCATGGGATCCCTATGGAGTACTTGCTGAAAAGAACGAAGGATATACATCTCTTTCCGATATTTCAACCGATCCTCTGTTTGCAGGTAAAAGCTGCTGCTTCCTGTATGCATCAAAGAAACAGATTGATGAAAATCCTGAAAGAGTAGCTGCTATAGCAAGAGCCTATAAAAAGGCAACTGGATGGATAAAGGCAAATCCAGAGGAAACGGCAAAGATAGAAATAGAGAAGAAATACGTTGCAACTGACGATATTAAGCTTCTTACAGATTTAATTAAATCCTATGATTATGAGTACACAACAGTTAATGCATATGATGACATTAAATATTTTGTTGAACAGTTTAACAAAACAGGCTTCCTGAAAAAGGATACAGATCCCAAAAGCTTTGCAGATCAGGTATACTATGACATTTTAAATAAATAAAATTCACTTGTATTCGTAATCCAGGAAAACATTTCGATTGTATATTTTGTGATCATCATTCGGCTCAAAGCCTTAATAAGGCTCAGGAGGTAATATGAAAGAGGAAAATGCTTTAGAACTTCCGGCTTTACACGCCAGAGAACGGTCAACAAATAAAACAAATATTGGACTGAAAATCAATACTGATTTATATTGGAAAAAAACATCAGCTATCTGGCCCATCCTCCAGATAGCTGCGTATATTGCAGCATTACTGGTAAGTTTGTCATTACCGACAAAACAAATTGTAGATGATATACCTTACCGTATTTTTTTAGTACTAGTTATTATATTTTTTACTGTGAGAAGTATATATTCACTATTTAATCCCAAGCTTTGTGCTGTAATTTGCCATAAGTCCCAGTTCTATTTCGCTGTAGGCATGATTCTTATCTTTTGGGATATTATGACAACGAAAACAAACTACCTGCCATTGCCTTTCTTTCCCAGTCTTGCACAGATTCTTCAGGTAATGGTTGAGGATTCCTTTACCTTGCTTATCAGTACATTACACTCTATGAGATTGCTTGTTTTAGGCTTTACAACGGGTACCACACTTGGCTTGGTGTCAGGTGTTCTGATAGGGTGGTACAGACAATGGAACTACTGGCTGTTCCCTGTAATAAAAGTAATGGGTGTCATACCGGCAACGGCATGGATTCCTATTGCAATGTTTATTTTCCCTTCAAGCTTCTACGCTCAGATTTTCCTTATTGTACTTTGCGTTTTGTTTCCTGTTGCGTATATGGCCTGTGGAGGAATTGCAAACATTCAGAAGTCCTACTTTGAAGCGGCCAGAACATTAGGCGCTGATGAGAAATTTCTTATATTTAAAGTTGCAATACCTGGTGCAATGCCTTCCATTTTCACTGGAATTTATACAGGCACAGGTGTATCCTTTGCAACGCTGGTGGTGTCCGAAATAATTGGAGCAAAAGCCGGTTTGGGCTGGTACATTAACTGGGCTAAAAGCTGGTCCAACTATGCGAAGGTCTATGCGTCCATAATAGTAATGGCTATTGTTTTTTCAATTGTTATGTCCATAATTTTCAAAATAAGGGACAGAATTCTGGTCTGGCAGAAGGGGTTGTTGAAATGAACACAGAGAGCTTACCAAAATCAGGCTACATATCAATAAATAATGTAAACAGAGTATATACCGATGCCAATGGCTATGAGACAGAAGCACTTCAAAATATCAATATCGATATCAAGCCAGGTGAATTTGTATCCTTAATAGGCCCTTCAGGATGTGGAAAGACAACACTTCTCAGACTGATTGCCGGATTGGATCAGGCCCAGAAAGGACAGATAACTTTAGATGGAGAGCCGGTAGCAGGCACTCACTATGAACGGGGTTACGTGTTTCAGCATGCAAATCTTTTTCCCTGGGAAACCGTTGAAAATAATATATCAGCAGGGCTGAAGGCACGGAAAATTTATAAGGAAAAGAAGCATGAGGTTTCACAGTTCATTGAACTGGCAGGACTGACAGGTTTTGAAAAATCCTACCCGCATCAGTTGTCTGGTGGTATGGCTCAGAGGGCATCCCTGGCTCGCGCTCTTATAAATGATCCGAAGGTATTATTACTGGATGAACCTTTAGGAGCATTAGATTCCTTTACCCGTTTTGATTTGCAGGAAAAAATTCTTGAACTGTGGTTCACCAGAGGAACTACTACAATTCTGGTGACTCATGATGTGGATGAAGCTGTTTATCTGAGTGACAGGATTGTAATTATGACTCCGAGACCGGGAAAGATTGAGAGTATTATGGATGTAAAACTGAAAAGACCAAGAGCCAGAAACAGCGAGGAATTCATGGCTTTGCGTACGGAAATACTTGAAAGACTTCATTTGGTAAGCAGCAAAGCACCTCTGGATTACTATTTGTAGTCAGCTTGACTTATAAGCAAAGTGGATGGAGCTGCCGTAAAAATTGATTTCAAGGGGGCAACAAATGGAGCATTTATCACATTTTTTTACGCTTTTCTCAAAGCTGATTAACCTGGAATACCTGCCTGATTTAGGAGACAAGGTCAGCCTTGGACTAATATTCGTTTTTGGCTTGCTCACCTCCTTTCATTGTATTGCAATGTGCGGAGGCCTTGTAATAACCAACAGCATAAACAATAAAGGAATTTTACCAAATATTACATATAATTGCGGCAGAATTGTATCATATTCGATTGTAGGTGGAATAGCAGGGGGAATAGGTAAGGTTGTCAGCCCCAATGGTTCGTGGAAAGGAATAATCCCTTTGCTTGGCGGAATTTTCATGATACTGTTGGCAATAAAGCTGCTGAATGTGTTCCCTGCATTACGGAAATTAAATATCAGACTGCCGTCATTTATAGCTAGGAGAATCTTTTCAGGTAAATTTAAAAGTCACTTGGTTATAGGTTTGCTTAGCGGTCTCATACCTTGCGGACCACTACAGATGGTACAGCTGTATGCGCTGGGAACAGGGAGTATTCTAATAGGTGCGGTTTCTTCATTTGTTTTTGCACTGGGAACAGTACCTCTGCTGTTAACCTTCGGTTATATTAATTCGGTATTATATAAGAAACATGCAAAAATTATCTCAGCTATAAGTGCTGCCATAGTACTGGTTTTAGGTTTTGCCATGTTAAGCAGAGGACTGGCACTCTATGGAGTAGACGTAAGCCTGTCATCATTTAATAAATCCACGTACACTCAGAAAAACAGTAAAACAACTCAGAACGTTTCGTATAAAGAGACAGTACAGGTAATTGAATCAGAAATTAAAGCAGATGAATATCCGATAATCATTGTTAAAAAAGGTGTAAAGGTGAAGTGGAATTTAAAGGCCACTGAAGAAAATCTTAATTATTGTAACAATGAAATAGCTATTCCAGATTTTAAAATTGAAAAAAAATTAAATCCGGGCGACAACATAATTGAATTTACTCCTGTTGAAACAGGTGACATTGTCTACACCTGCTGGATGGGAATGATAAAAGGCCGGATAAAGGTAATTGATTGATTCTTACATTAAAGTTAACCGCAAACGATAGCGGTGGATGGGAGATAATATGTTAAAAAACAAGATATTAGTTTTTCTAGTGCTGATACTGACTTTTTCATTTACAAGCATTGTTTATACAGAAAACATCAGTGCAGCATCAAAACATACTACAACAAATAAGAAAGATGAAAGTAGCATATATAAAGGGATTTTGCAATCAAAAAATAGCAAGTACGGAATTGAGATCAAAAACAAGGATGGAACTAAAAAGTATTTAGTTTTTGATAAAAAGGGACAACAGCTTGTCAAAGAGCTTGTATCTTCCTCAAAAATCAAAGAGGGAGCTGCTATCAGCGTTAATGGTACAATAAAGAAAAATGTCCTTCAGGTTAAATCTATCACTGAGGATAGTATTAAAGAGCAGAGCTTTGACGGCTGGCTTGGAGATTCTGATTGCAGTCCAAATCTGGAGGAACCGACAAAAATGGGGGCTGATTGTCTGAAATGCCCCCATTGCGAAGCCAGTGGGTACGGAATATCTGTGAAACAGAAGGATGGAAGCTATAAATATTATAAATTTGATGCTAATGGTCATAAGCTTGCAAAGGATAACATTATACCTAAAATAACGACTGAAAAAGTGCCCGAGATAACTGTGAAAGGAGCCTTAGAAGGGGATATTATAAAAGTGAGCTCAATAACACTAAAGTAAAGTTATTTAATAACAAGATAAGATCTATAGTAAAGTAATTAATATCGAGATTTACCCATAGAAACACCTTATAGGAGCAGATTTTTTTAACAGGTCTGATATATAAGGTGTTTATTTTTTCAAAAAAAATTAACGTGCTTTAGTAAAATAATTCATTAACCTATTGACATACTTTTAACCACATGTTAATATTTCAATAACTTATAAAACATATAAGAATGCTATGTGTAATTTATTCATACATATTTACAGTTTCTATAATATTTACGTAACAGATTATTTTTTTTAAGCAATAACATATTAATATGATATGAATACTAATATATTAAATTAAAAGGGAGAGAACAGTTATGACAAAAAGAAAATTGACAAGGTTTGCATTAGTGATTTTAAGTCTCGTATTATCCATATCGGTTTTGGCTGGTTGCGGAGACAGCAGCAACAATACCTCATCAGGTAATACAGCATCAGGTAATGAGGTTGACAGCAGCAAGCCGGTTACACTTTTAAATGTTTCCTATGATCCCACCCGTGAACTATACCAGGCATATAATGAAGCATTTGTTAAACACTGGAAGGATAAAACAGGACAGGAGGTTACAATCCAGCAGTCACACGGTGGTTCAGGAAGTCAGGCTAGAACAGTTATTGACGGAAACGAAGCTGATGTAGTTACACTGGCACTTGCATATGATATTGACGCTATCAATAAAAACAAAGAATTAATTAACAAGGAATGGCAAAAGCGTTTGCCAAACAACTCAACACCATACACTTCAACTATAGTATTCCTCGTCAGAAAAGGTAATCCCAAAAACATAAAAGACTGGGATGATCTGGTCAAGCCGGGAATCCAGGTAATTACACCAAATCCTAAAACTTCAGGAGGAGCACGCTGGAATTATCTTGCAGCCTGGGGATATTCACTGAAAAAGACCAATAATGATCAGCAGAAGGCTAAGGAATTTGTAAAAGCTCTTTTTGAAAATGTTCCTGTGTTGGATTCAGGAGCACGAGGCTCCACAACAACCTTTGTTGAACGCGGACTTGGGGATGTATTGATTGCATGGGAAAATGAGGCCTTTCTCTCAATAAATGAGCTTGGTAAGGATAAATTTGAAATAGTTGTACCATCAATAAGCATACTGGCAGAGCCACCTGTCTCTGTAGTTGATTCCGTTGTTGATAAAAAAGGAACTCGAAAGGTTGCCGAAGCTTATCTGGAATATCTCTACAGTGATGAGGGGCAGGAAATAGCAGCTAAAAATTATTACAGACCAAGAAATGAAACCGTAGCAAAGAAGTTTGAAAGTCAGTTCCCAAAGATAAATCTCTTTACCATTGACGAAGAATTTGGAGGCTGGGCAAAAGCACAGAAGGAACACTTCGATGATGGGGGAGTATTTGATCAGATTTACGTAAAAAAATAATACATAGTGAGCCGTACCGGAACTGGGGTTCCGGTACGGTAATAAAATCCGAGGTGAATTCATGAATCTGACAATTAAGCCGTTAAAACTAAGGCAGCAAAGCGTAATACCGGGATTCGGTCTGACCATGGGATTAACTATATTTTACATAACCCTGCTGGTTTTAATTCCAGTCTCTATGGTATTTATTAATAGTTCCAGTCTTGGATTGGATAGCTTTTGGAAAATTGCCTCAAGTGAGAGGGTGGTGGCATCCTTAAAGGTGTCCTTCAGTACATCGTTTTTAGCCGCATTAATAAATGCTGTTTTTGGTCTTCTATTAGCATGGGTACTTGAGAGATACACTTTCCCCGGCAAAAAGATCATAGATGGATTGATTGATCTTCCCTTTGCTTTACCTACTGCAGTTGCAGGTATATCCCTTACCACACTGTATGCCCCCAACGGATGGATAGGGAGACTGTTTGAACCCCTGGGTATCAAAATTTCCTATACACCCCTGGGAATAACTATTGCATTGGTATTTATAAGCTTTCCATTTGTAATAAGAACAGTTCAGCCCGTTTTACACAGCATAGATACAGAGGTAGAGGAAGCAGCAGCCTGTCTTGGGGCAAGCAGATTTCAAACCTTTCGTAAAATTATTATTCCTGAACTGCTTCCGGCGCTTATAACCGGTTTTGCACTTTCCTTTGCAAGAGCTCTTGGTGAGTATGGTTCTGTAGTATTTATTTCAGGAAATATGCCCATGAGGACTGAAATAACACCATTGTTAATCAGAACAAAGCTCGAACAGTATGATTATGCAGGAGGAACAGCCGTTGCAGCAATCATGCTTATAATCTCATTTTTTATGCTACTGATTATTAACCTTTTTCAATGGTGGGCAAGTAACAGGCACAAAACGTGACAGGTTTGCTTGCAGTCGGTGTTTCATGGTACTCACCTGTATTTTGTGGATTCAGGATATAAATAAATTATTTATATGGAGGTCGTATGTCAGGTAGTATTCCTATAAATTATAACGAAGCAATAGCTGTGGCTTCTAAACGGCCCGGGAAGAATGAAAAAAAGGCTTCCGGAGATTCGAAAGTTGTCAGGGTAATACTGACAGCAATAGCATTATTATTCTTTACAGTCATGCTGCTGATACCCCTTATTTCAGTTTTTGTTAAAGCCTTTGAACAGGGGACAAAAGTTTATTTTGCCGCTATAAGTGATCCGATGGCTTTATCAGCTATAAAGCTTACCTTGCTTACAATTGCAATAGTAGTGCCTATAAATACGATATTTGGCGTGATAGCAGCGTGGGCTGTTGCAAAGTTCAAATTCAAGGGCAAGAACCTGCTGATAACTGTAATAGATCTGCCCTTTGCCATTTCACCAGTAGTAGCCGGCTTGATATTTGTTTTACTGTTCAGTACCAGCCATGGTATTCTGGCAGCCCTACTTAACGAACTGGGCTTAAAAATAATATTTGCACCGCCGGGTATCATTATTGCAACATTATTTGTTACACTGCCCTTCGTTGCCAGAGAGCTGATACCACTTATGGAATCCCAGGGAACGGCTGAGGAAGAAGCGGCACTGACATTAGGAGCCAGCGGCATAAAAACTTTTTGGCTCATAACTCTGCCAAACATAAAGTGGGCGCTTATATACGGTGTAATGTTAACAGCTGCCAGGTCTGCCGGTGAATTCGGAGCCGTATCCGTTGTTTCGGGTCATATCAGAGGCTTAACCAATACAGTACCTCTGCATGTGGAAATTCTGTATAACGAGTATAAGTTTTCAGCTGCCTTTGCAGTAGCCTCACTTTTAACTCTGATAGCCCTAATTAATCTAATTATAAAGAATATTTCGGACTGGAAAATCAAACAGCAGTTTAAATAGTTGCAGCAAAAGCCACTACGTTTCTTTTGATTACAATTTATGTACGCGTATGAGCGTAGACAGGAGATTATATGAGTATCGAAATTTCCAATATTACAAAGTCTTTTGATTCCTTTAAAGCACTGAGCGATATTGATCTGAAAATCAATACTGGCGAACTTGTAGCATTGCTGGGACCGTCAGGCTCGGGAAAAACAACTCTCCTTAGAATCATTGCAGGGCTGGAAACCTCTGATCACGGCAGTATCATTTTTGACGGTGAGGATAATACCGATAAGAGTACCCAGGACAGAAAAGTTGGATTCGTATTTCAACATTATGCGTTATTCAAACACATGACGGTTTTTGAAAACATTGCCTTCGGCTTAAAGGTTAGACCCTCAAAACATAGACCCGGTAAAGAAGCTATTGAAAAAAAAGTTCATGAACTTTTGGGACTTGTAAAAATGGAGGAACTGGCTAAGCGGTACCCTGCTCAACTGTCAGGAGGCCAGAGACAGAGGATTGCACTTGCAAGGGCATTAGCTGTGGAACCAAAGGTATTACTGCTGGATGAACCCTTCGGAGCTCTTGATGCCAAAGTGAGAAAAGATCTCAGAAGATGGCTCAGGAAGCTGCATGATGAATATCCCATTACAAGTGTTTTTGTTACCCATGATCAGGAGGAAGCTCTTGATGTGGCTGACAGAATCGTTATTTTGAATCAAGGTAGAATAGAACAAATCGGGACTCCGGAGGAAGTATATGATAACCCTGCAAATCCTTTTGTTTATAACTTTCTTGGTAACGTTAACCTGTTCCACGGAAGAGTGCACAATGGAAAAATTGAGCTGGGTTCAATAAAGCTTGATGCACCCGGGCAAACCGAAACTGGAGATAGAAATGTCATCAGCTACACACGCCCTCACGATATTGAAATAAGTCTTGAAGCCGGAGAAAACGGGTTTATTGCTGCAAATATAATTTTTATAAGGGCTGTAGGACCCATAGTAAATCTTGAAATGAAAAGGCTGGATACCGGGGAGTATATAGAGGCAGAAATTAGCAAGGAAAATTATAGAAAGCTTATGCTCAAGGAAAAGCAGACAGTTTATGTGAAACCTAAGGACTTCAAGGTGTTTATTCCTGATGATTACGTTATCTGATGTATTGTTATGGATACTTTTGCCTAAATTGGGAATAAGATGTACGTTTTATTCCGTGACATATTTTTGTAAGGTGGGTGCATGGACAAATATGAGCAGAAGTAATATTTTCAGCGGATTGCCTTTGGAATCAAAAAAACTTTTGAGTTTAATTCTGCACGATCAGCCCTTAACAAAAGGTGCCCTGTCAGAGTTCTCAGGTTTAAAGTTGACAAGTCTCAGCAGAATGATGCAGCCCCTTGAGGAATTAAAACTAATCACCGGGTCGGAGATAGGCGAATCCACCGGAGGAAGAAAACCGGTTTTATATGATATAGATTCGAAAAAATACTATATTATCGGCATAGACATATCAAGAACCTATACACAGGTAGTATTAACAAACCTGAAGCTGCAGCCTGTAAAAAGGTATAGATTTGAAATGAACCTTGAATCTACTCCAAAGTTAACACTAAGTATTATATTAAGTTGGATCAAAGAGGTTCAGGACAGAATTACAAGGCAAAACGGAAGTATTATCGGAATGGGTATTGGCGCTGTAGGTCCATTGGACAGAAACAGCGGTGTTGTTTTAAATCCGGAGAATTTTGAAGCCCCTGGCTGGGAAAACATTCACCTGAAATCAATTTTTGAAAAAAGGCTGGAAATCCCGGTAGTAATTGATAATGGAGCTAACGCGGCAGTTTTAGCTGAGACCTGTTATGGGATAGGTAAGGGAATTAAAAATGTTATATACATTAATTGTGGGATTGGTATCAGAACCGGATTAATTTCTTCTGGTATTTTTGTAAGAAACATCAATGACTCTGAAGATGCCTTTGCCCATATGATAATTGATGTTAACGGAAAAAAATGTTCCTGCGGTAACAGGGGGTGTATAGAAACCTGCTCCTCGATATATTCATTAACCGAGAAATATAATGAATTGAATAAACTCACTGCCGATCAGCTTCCGGATAAACATTCCTATATTGATATTTGCATGGCAGCTGAAAACAATGACAGCTCTGCCCGGAAGGTTATTCTGGAGGGGGCTGGTGTTTTGGGAGTTGGCCTTGCAAATTTGATAAAACTGCTCAATCCGGGAATAGTCATTTTGAGCGGCCCTCTTATTAAACATTCCAGACTTTTTTATGAAAAATGTACAGAAACCGCATTGGAGAAGATTCGGACTCATGGACAAGGAAAGCTTTTTTTCAGTAATGGGGGCTATTTCAACGAAAATGCAATTTCAATAGGAGCGGCTGCTCTGGTAATGGAAAACTTTCTGGAAAACAGTAAATTAGTGTAAATATTAATTATTTAAAGACGGAAAGGACTATAAGTATGGAACAATTGGATCTGAAAGTATTGAATAGCAAATACACCAAGCCTGAAGCTGTTATCAGGTATGTGGCGGAAAACATGGGAGTTTCTAAACTAGCATTGGCATCAAGTCTTTCCATAGAAGATCAGGTTTTGACGCATATGCTTTTACAGATTGAGCCCAAGGCGAGAATTTTTGTAATTGATACTGGAAGGCATTTTCAAAAAACATATGATCTTATGGAGCAGACCATGCTCCGATATAAGTTCAATTATGAAGTATATGCTCCTGAAAGCAAGGATATTGAGGAAATGGTATCCAGTCTGGGACCAAATTTCTTCTATGAAAGTGTTGAGCTGAGAAAAAAATGCTGTGATATAAGGAAGGTAAAGCCTCTGAAAAGAGTTTTGAATACAGTTGACGGTTGGATATGTGGTTTGAGAAGAGACCAGTCACCTACCCGGCAGGACATTGAGATTTTCGAATGGGATACCGCTAATTCAATTTACAAGATAAATCCTATTGTGCACTGGTCTGAAGAAGATGTCTGGGCCTACATAAAACAAGAAAACATTCCATACAATCATCTATACAATACAGGCTTTCGCAGCATAGGCTGCCAGCCCTGCACACGAGCTGTGCAGGAAGGCCAGGATGTACGCAGCGGCAGATGGTGGTGGGAGGATCCCGATAAAAAGGAATGCGGTCTGCATATTGGAGGTCATAAATAAACCTGATATTAGTGAAGTATTTTACTATTTAGACGCTGCAAAGCAGCGAATGGAGGATGTTATGAATCATTTGGATAAGTTGGAAGCACAGAGTGTTCATATTCTCAGAGAAGCGTACAGGGAATTTAAAAACATCTGTATGCTATGGTCTATAGGCAAGGACAGTACGGTTCTGTTGTGGCTGGCAAGGAAGGCATTTTTCGGACATGTTCCAATACCCCTTGTCCACATTGATACTCATTATAAAATTCCTGAAATGATTCAATACAGGGATGATCTGGCTTTAAAATGGAAGCTGACCATGGTTTATGGTGAAAATTCCGATGCTCTGGCAAAAAGGAAAACCTTCCCCGACGGAAAGGTGGACAGAATAACCTGCTGTCAGTCACTCAAATCCGAGGCTCTGAAAAATACCCTTTCGGGAGAGTGGAACAGATACGTAATGGACCATAAAACAGGCAGATATATATCTGACAAGAACAGAGAAAAGTATACCGGTGTAATTGTAGGAGTCAGAGCCGATGAGGAAGGCAGCCGGTCCAAGGAAAGATATTTTTCTCCAAGAGACAAGGAAAATGACTGGGATGTTGGAGATCAGCCCCCTGAATTCTGGAATCAGTTCAAAACAGATTTTGCTCCGGGAACACATATAAGAATTCATCCTCTGCTGGATTGGACAGAACTGAACATATGGGAATACATTGAACGTGAAAACATACCGATCACTTCACTTTACTTTGATCAGGGGGATGGAAAACGTTACAGGTCACTGGGCTGCTATCCATGCACAACACCTGTTGAATCCACATCAAAGAATGTCAGTGAAATCATTGAGGAATTAAAAAGCGGAAAGTTCTCAAACATAGCCGAAAGATCAGGCCGTGCCCAGGATAAGGACGACGGGGGAGGACTTGAGACACTTCGCAGAGGAGGTTACATGTAAATGGATAACAGAGAACAGATGAACATAGTAATCGTAGGACATGTGGACCATGGTAAAAGTACCGTAATAGGAAGACTTCTTGCCGATACAGATTCACTGCCAGAGGGAAAGCTGGAATCAGTCAAGGAGTACTGCAGAAAGAACTCAAGACCCTTTGAATATGCATTCCTGTTGGACGCTCTCAAGGATGAACAGGCGCAGGGCATTACCATTGACACCGCGAGGTGCTTCTTTAAAACGGGAAAGAGGGATTATATCATTATCGATGCGCCTGGGCACATAGAGTTCCTGAAAAACATGGTAACTGGTGCCTCAAGAGCTGAAGCAGCACTTCTTGTAATTGATGCCAAGGAGGGTATAAAGGAAAACTCCAAGCGGCACGGACACATAGTGTCAATGCTGGGAATAAAGCAGGTGGTTGTGCTTGTAAATAAAATGGATCTTATGGGTTTTGATAATGAAGTTTTTAATTCTATAAAATCAGAATTCACCGAGTTTCTTAATAAAATAAACATCCAGCCTCTAAACTTTATACCAATAAGTGCCTTTAACGGAGATAACGTAGCAGCAAAGTCTGATAATACTCTATGGTATGAGGGGCCAACTGTTCTGGAACAGCTGGACGGCTTTGCAAATAAAAAGGAGAATAGGCAGCTGCCCTTTCGTATGCCGGTACAGGACATATACAAGTTTACCGAGGAGCACGATGACAGAAGAATTGTTGCTGGTACTGTGCTGAGCGGAACTGTCAAAGCCGGTGATGAGGTTGTTTTTCTGCCTTCAAAAAAGAAAAGCGTTATAAATAGTGTTGAAGGCTTTAATACATTACCTGCCGATACTGCTTATGCTGACCAGGCAGTGGGCTTCACCTTAACAACCCAGATATACATAAAACCTGGGGAGCTGATGGTCAAGGTTGACGAAACCCAGCCTGTCCTAAGTTCACGTTTTAGAGTAAATATATTCTGGGTTGGACATGTACCCTTAATTAAAAATAAAAATTATAAGTTAAAGATAGGCACTATGAGAATAGCTGTAAAGCTGGTAGAAATTTTAAATATTATAGATGCAGCCGAGCTTAATATTGATACCTTCAAGGATCAGGTTGAGAGACACGATGTTGCCGAATGTATCCTTGAAACGGCCAAACCCATTGCTTTTGACGCCATTTCAGACATAGAACTGACAGGCAGATTTGTTATAGTTGATAACTATGAAATTTCAGGGGGAGGAATAATTCTTGAGGGGGTCTCAGACAGTGACAACAGCCTTGTGGAACATATCAGGGACAGGGAATATCTCTGGGAAAAAGGACTGATTGCTGCTGCCCAAAGAGAAGAGGTATATGGACACAAGTCAAAGTTTATAGTTATAACAACGGGAAGTGAAGAAAACGAGAAAGTAATTCAAGACATAGGAAAAAAGCTGGAGAGCAGACTCTTTACAATGAACTACAAGGCTTACTATCTGGGAGTGTCCAGCTTGCTGAACGGACTTGCAGCAGAAGCTTCTCCTGATTATCAGGCAAGGGACAATCAAATCAGGCAGATTGGTGAGCTGGCGAGAATCTTCACTGATGCGGGACAGATTTTTATTACATCAGTATTCAATCTGGATGATTATGAAGCTGAGAAACTGAAATTATTGAACCAGCCAAATGAAATAATAATAGTCAACGCAGGTGAGTCGCCTTTTAACAGCTTTAAGCCCGACAGAAATATTAGCATTAACGGTTCACTTGAAAATACGGTGGATTCCATATGTGATCTGCTCAAACAGCAGGAAATCATACTGGACTATTATATTTAAGAGTATATCAACATATAAAATTTATTAAAATCTATTGAGGGGGATATTTCTCATGAAAATTCAAGCAAATGGAAAAGAAGTATTACTGGAAAAGGAATTAACAGTAAAGGAGCTGCTTGGTACACAAAACGTTGAAATGCAGGATTATGTAACAGTACAAATAAACGATGAATTTGTGAGCAGAGATGATTTTGAATCAATAATTGTAAAAGACGGGGATGTTGTTGAATTCCTTTACTTTATGGGTGGTGGCAGTGTGTATAACGTTAGGTAACAAATGGAGTGTACATTATTCTTCTTCACATTAAGAGAACCTAAAACGTGTTTTCATTACAACTTATAATGCTTTTTATTACTATTTGTATACGCGTTCTGCGCGTAGATGGGGGTTAATATGAGTTTTTCCAATGAACAGCTTGAAAGATATTCAAGACATATTATTTTAAAGGAAGTAGGAGTTAAGGGGCAGAAAAAGCTTCTTAACTCAAAGGTACTTATTATTGGAACAGGAGGCCTTGGTGCACCGGCAGCAATGTTCCTGGCAGCAGCAGGTGTAGGCACAATTGGACTTGTTGACTTTGATGCTGTTGAACTATCAAACCTGCAAAGGCAGATAATACACCTGACCAAGGATGTTGGTAAGCCAAAGGTCATTTCGGGTAAGGAAACCATTAACGAAATGAATCCTGACGTGGAGGTGGCAGTATACAAGGAATGGGTAAGCTCATCCAATATAAAAGACATAATCAACGATAAAAATTATGATTTTATTATTGATGGCACTGACAATTTTCCTGCAAAATTTTTAATTAATGATGCATGTGTCCTTACCCAAAAGCCGTTTTCACATGCAGGCATCATAAGATTTCAGGGTCAGACCATGACGTATGTTCCGGGACAGGGGCCTTGCTACAGATGTGTATTTAAGAATCCTCCGCCTCCTGATGCTGTACCAACCTGCAAGCAGGCCGGTGTTCTTGGCGTAATGGGAGGGATTATCGGAACCGTACAGGCTACAGAAGCAATAAAGTATGCCCTCGGAGTTGGAGAATTGCTCACCGGTAAGCTGTTAACCTATGATTCCCTTAAGATGGAATTCAGAAAAATAAACTTGCCAAGTAATAAGAATTGTCAGGTTTGCGGTGAAAATCCATCTATTAAAACACTTATTGATTACGAACAGGCTTTATGTGAATTAAAGCATATTTAATAAGTATTTTGATAAAAATTCAACTAATCAAGACAGCTAATGAAGTAAAATATTTATGGTAAAAAGTAAATTTTATCAATGTTAAGGTTAAGGGAATTGTGCTACTATAAAACAAATAAACCAGTGCTGGTGAATATCCTTGTGTTCTCAATATGGAAGGTAGGTGCTATAATTGATTGTAATTAATCAAAAACAATATAATGAAATTTTGGAGCATTCCATTAAGGCTATTCCAAATGAAGCATGCGGTCTACTGGGAGGCATTATTGAAAATAATGTCAAATACGTCAAAAGGATATATCTGCTTACAAATACGGATTATAGCCCTGAGCATTTTTCGATGGATCCGAAAGAACAGTTTACCGCTGTCAAGGATATGAGAAGTAACGGCTGGGGAATGCTGGGGAACTTTCACAGCCACCCGGCATCACCCTCAAGACCTTCGGAGGAAGACAAAAGACTTGCTTTTGACGCTGAAGCAAGCTATTTCATCATATCTTTATTGGATGATAAGAATATTGTATTAAAAAGCTTTAATATTATAAAAAATGAGGTCAGTGAGGAAAAACTTATAATAGAAGGTAAATAGAGGCTTTTGCATAGCTGGGCGCAATCAATGTGTAATTTTATTACCAAGATATATCCAGGCTCTTTTTACCGGAAATGGAGAAAAGAATATGGCACAGGTAGATTATAAGGAACTGAAAAAAGGCGGTTTTATGCGCCAGAAACAGAAAGACAACTTTTCTTTAAGACTTGGGATTATAGGGGGACAGATACAGGCCGACCAATTGCTTAAGGTTCATGAAATAGCAAAGAAATATGGTCACGGGTATGTACATATGACTTCAAGACAAAGTATAGAAATCCCTTTCATTAAGCTTGAGGATGTGGAGGCTGTAAAGGCCGAGCTTGCAGAAGCTAATTTGCAGCCTGGTGTCTGCGGACCAAGGGTAAGGACCATAACAGCCTGTCAAGGCAGTGAAGTATGTCCAAATGGTATTATAGACTCAACAAAGCTGGCTTATGAATTTGACAAACGCTACCACGGCAAGGAACTCCCTCATAAGTTTAAATTCGGGATTACAGCATGCTGCAATAACTGTCTGAAAGCCGAAGAAAACGATCTCGGTGTAAAAGGCGGAGAAAAGGTTGAGTGGAAAGAAAATAGCTGTACCTTCTGCGGTTTATGTGAAGTAGTCTGCCGTGAGAAGGCAATAACCGTCGATAAGACAGACAAAAAGCTTATATTTAATGAAGAAGCCTGCAACTATTGCGGGAGATGTGTAAGAGCCTGTCCAACAGAGGCATGGGAAGGCAAGAGCGGATTTATAATTTACTTCGGAGGATTGTTTGGTAACAGGATAGCAATAGGTAAGAA
>JAEYWA010000142.1 GCA_023431385.1 Bacillota bacterium
AAAGCCTGCTAAAATTCTAACGAAATCTACTAGGCCTATTTAAGTGCGCTCAAAATCCACAAAATCGGGAATTCACTACAGAGTAATCAACAATTTAACAACAATAACAATTGGAGCAAAAGAAAGGGGCATCGCTGACTACCTTTTAAGTAGTTTTGCGACACTCCCTTTTTGTGTATTTTATAATTTGTTTTTCGTAAACTATTCCTTACCCGCAGCACTTCTTATATTTTTTTCCGCTTCCACAAGGGCAGGGATCATTTCTTCCTACTTTGTTGCTTACTGCCATTCGTGAGGTACGGAATTCCTTTGTAATTTCTTTTCTTCTCTCTTCCGGAAGAATATCCTCCCATTCAGGCAAATTATAAAGCCAGTCAGCCTTGGCATCTAGCATATTAAAATATAGCTTGTCATAATCTATTTCAACATCAATTACGCTTAATTCCTCAAGGGTATCCAGATCAACTTCATTTACAAGACTGGTATTAATACCATCCAAAAAGCCTATAAAGGTAACTGAATCCATATTAAATGAATTTGCAACCTCTGAGAGCTGACCCTTTATATTTTTGAGGTTATTCGCCAATATATAAGCATAGTTGTCTTTTTCTTTCAAGAAATATTCTTTCCAAAAGGCTTCATTTTCCTGTGGAGTTCTTTCCTTATCAGCTATCTCTCTCCACTGATCATTTAATGTCATAACAATTACTCCTTTTCATAAAAATCAAAGTATTGCCCGCAGCTTCTACATACAGCAGATGTAATGAAAAGACATTTGCTGCTTTCAATCCTTTGGTATTATATCATAGGAGAATTGGGGCTGCAAGAGCAGCAAAATTAACCTGAAAGTTACAAGCAAAATTAACCTGAAAGTTATCGCTTTTATTTATTTTCTTTTGACCTATGCATTATTATAGGCTTTTCATTATCAATTGGTAGAAGTAGTGTAACCTTTGTGCCTTTTTTTAGCTTACTTTTTATTGACAATATTGCTCTGTCATCATAAAAGGCCTCGAGGACTGAACGTACATATCTCAATCCAATTCCAACCGATTTTCTTCCACTATCAAACTTACCCCGAAATGGCTCTTGAATTTTTTTTAGCTCCTCAGAAGTAAGCCCAACACCATTATCCTCTATAGATATAATTATTGCATTGCGCATACTGGAATGAAGTACCCGCACTGAAAGTACTCCGGACTCTCCGAGGCCATGGTGTATTGCGTTTTCTGCTATAGGCTGCAGTATCATTCTGGCAGTTAATGTATCCAGATATTCCCCATCCTCCACCTCAACATAACTATCAAATTCGTACCTCATTTTTTGCAACTTCAGATAGGCCTGAAGCATTTTCAGCTCTGTACGTACAGTGGCTCGCTTGTCAATTTTCCCCAGACTGTATGCCAAGATATAATTCAGTTCTGTTGTAAAGTTTTCTATGTCCTTCTGAGCATGCATTTTTGCAAGCCAGTGAATTGAATTAAGTGAATTCATAAGAAAATGGGGATTAATCTGATAATATATTTTTTCAATTTCTAGTTGGTGCTTTTGTAGCATAACATTTTCAACATCACTTAAAAGTTTCTGTATTTGTATTTTCATATTGTTAAACTGATCGAAGAGCTCATCATATTCTGCAGCACCCGTCTGTACTGAAATTATATCCAAATCTCCCTTCCCTATTTTTTTTATTTCTTTTGAGAATATTGAGATAGGTTTATAAATCAATCTTGATATAACAAAGGAGGAAAAAATAATAAGGAAAAAAACTAAAAATAGTATGGCTACTACATTACGCACCCACGCTAGAAATTCCCTGTTATATTCACTTACCGGCAATAAAAGTACATTGGTACAACTTGTAGAGACCTGTCTGACACCAACGTAATTGCCATACCTTCCAAAATAACTGTTATTTACCATTTTCTCGTCCTGTAGTTTGATCTCTTGTCCATACGTGAAATCCGTGCTACTGGAATAACATACTCTTTCTTGTGCATCCAACTGTAAGAGTATGTAGTTCATATTTTGAGTTTTTGAGATGGTATTTACAATTACTTCTGTATCCATACGCGATTCTATATAGATAATTAGTTTATATCCATTTGACAGGATAATTTCTCTTGCAACCGAAAGCACCTGCCACGTACTGGTAGCCATTGTGGCAGACTGGTGAAGCGGATGATAGCATACACTTCCGTTTTTCCTCAGATAATCTTGCTTTAACGGGGAAAAGTTTCTACGAGCAGCAAAATTGTAAAAATAATACTCCTCATTTGCAGGATCATAATACATCCTGTTCCCAATGCTGCTATTTGCAAAAGATATTTTAACAAGGTTCTCAGATATCTGTTGATTTATCACGAATCTTTCATAATTCGATCCTGACGAAAAGAAACTTTCCAGCTGATATCCCACTACTCCCTGGGGAGTCATTTGCTGTGAGACCTGTACCATATCCAAATAGCTTCGCTCCATTTTGTCAGTAATCTGTTGCAAGCTGGATACCATCGATGTCATCAATTTGTTCTTCTCTATAGACTGTATTGTTTGGTATGAAACCAGTATTAACAGCAATAGACTGACTGATATCTCTATTATTACAATAAAGATTAATCTTTGATGTAGTGTTTTAAATTTAAATGGTAGTATTTTTTTGCAAAATTCTTTAAAAACCCCATTAAGAAATTTTTCCATTTTGCAGCACTCCCCACAGAAAACTGATGAAGGCCAAATGTCTTGGCCCGCATCAGTTAATCATGTACTATTTTGCTATTTCAGCTATCTCACTTATAATTTTATCTCCACCCTGAGCCTTCCAATTTTTCACAAACTCATCAAAGGTGCTGTCGACATCGGTACTCATTATCGCCTTTGCGAAGGACTCCTGTTCAAGCTTCTGCAGGCTCGCCCACTTGGAGGTCATAGTATCGGTGGTTCCGTAATAAAGGCTGTATATTTCCTTAATGTTTTTACCTGTGGAAAGTGGCCTGTCACCAACCATTATTGATATAAGTCTTGGGAGGTTGCTAGTGACAAGCTCACTTGACAGATCCCAGTTATTTATTGAGTAGTTATCCTTAGGTTCCTTTTTAAGTTTGGTAATTGCTTCCATATCGCCTCTAAGAAGCTTGTGAGTGCTAAAGTCAACATTATTAATTGTTATTTCACCCTTCATATATCTTGAAAGAATATCATAGGAGGCCTCAAGCTCATCAACATTATCAAATACCCCGAAAAGAGGATAGGAGCCGCCTGTTCCAGAACCTTTACTTAATCCTGATTCAATCCACTTGGCCTCATCTCTCAAAAGCAGATTGATTATTTTCACTGCTGCTTCAGGATTCTTGTAATTTTTGTTTACAACAAGGAATGAAGTAGCAGGAGAAGCCATATGTACATAATAGTTGCCGTCGTCAGCCTCAGGATAAGCATATGCCTGCCAATCCGGAGCGGGATTTTTCTTATACGCGTCAGCAAGATTATACCCTACCCACCATGGTCCGAAAAAGATACCAGTCTTGTTATCCAGTGCCGGTTGCATACTGTCGTCACGTATCAGCATTTCTTTATCAATCAAACCGTCCTTGTACAGATCATGTAAAGTCTGTAAGGCTTGCTTTGTCTCAGGCTGTATTGAACCGTAGGTTACTTGTCCGTTTCCGTCCTTCAGCCAGTAAGTTGGGAAGGATTTATGAGCCCCAAAAATAGGATCCAGACCAAACTGGTTTCCATCCGGCTGTGCAATTCTTTGCTGCTTGGATGGACCTCCTATTCCGATAGTATCCTTCTTTCCGTTGCCGTCAGGATCCTTTTCTACAAAAGCTTTAGCAACCTCCCTGAGCTCTGCCAAATTCTTCGGAGCACTCAATCCTAGCTTATCCAGCCAGTCCTGACGAATCCACATTTCATTAAAGCCGTTTGCTTTAGGCGTTGTAGCAGGAATACCCTTTACTTTTCCATCAATTTCAACGAGTTTTTTAAGCGAATCTCCACCGCTCTTGTAGAAAGCTTTCAACAAATCGCTGGCATAATCGTTGTATGTAGATGTTAAATCAGCTATCTGGTCGTATTTGTTCATTGAGCTAAATTGAGTCATGTTTACCATAAGTGCATCTGGTAAACTATTAGAAGAAATAGACAAGCTTAACTTTTGGTCAAAATCGTTTCCAGGAGCAGCTATCCAATCTATTTTAACATCAATATTAAACTGCTTCTTTATTTCATCTATAAAACCATTCTTTTCAATAGATTGACCTTCATCAAACTTGACATTTGGGTCAAGACTTCTGACAACCCTGATTGTTACAGGTTCCTCATACCTTCCAAATGGATCTGCCTTCTCAGCAATGCTGGATTGTACTGCTTCAGTATTTGCTGCGGTACTTGTGTTTCCAGTACTTGGATCAGTTGCTTTGTTTGTACCGCAGGCTACAATTGAAATCATCATTGAAACTGCCATAATACCGGCTATAAACTTCTTTAGATACATTCCATTACTCCCTTCTTTCTGCTTAACTTTTCTCATTTTTTCTTTCCTCCCGTCTAGCTTTTACTATATTAAATTGCCTTAATGATTGGGCAATAACCCCCTATCCAATACTGTTAATCATTCTTTAACAGATCCCAGAGTAATTCCTGATATAAAATACTTTTGGAGGAACGGATAAACTATAAGAACCGGAACCATTGCAATAAATACTTTTGCTGCGTTCAGAGATTTGTTGTTGAGCTGTGAAGAAATCTTTATTTCTTCAGTAGTCATTCTTGTAAGATCCAAATTTACTACCAATTGCTGTATATATGTCTGAAGCGGATAATTCGACTGTTTTGTATTAAGAACCAACCCTTGAAAAAATTCATTCCAGTGACCTACCATTGTAAATAGTGTTATGGTTGCAATTACAGGTCCCGACAGTGGTATATAAATCTGAAGGAAAATCCTCCAAGGTCCAGCTCCATCAACATAAGCTGCTTCTTCCAATGCAGAAGGAAGGTTTCTGAAAAAGTTGACGATTAGTATTACATTAAATATTGGGAGGCTTCCTGCAAGCACAAGGCCCCAGATCGAATCAATAAGCCCGTAGCTTCGTACTGTAATATACCATGGAATTATCCCACCGTTAAAAATCATACAAAAAACCAATATCCACATATGTGCATTCCTGTGAGGAAGCTGTTTTCCGCTTTTTGACAACGGATATGCTGAAAGCAAGGTTATTCCCACACCAACTAAGGTTCCTAGAATAACTCTTTTTATTGATACAAAGAATGACATAAAGAAAGCTGTTTCACCGAGAATTTTCTCGTAAGAAAGTAAATTGAAACCTATGGGCCATAATGCAACAGCCCCTGCATTTACCGCAGCTTTTTCGCTTAGGGAAATCATTAAAACATACCATAGAGGAAGCAAACATATAAGTGTAATAAAAATAAGTATTATCACATTGGCAAAATCAAATATTTTTGAACCTAGACCTTTCTGTTCAATCAAAACAGTTCACCCCACCCAATAGTTTAAAATATTTTGTACCCGGTAAATCTATCTGCCATTATATAACTGGCAGCAATCAAAACAAAGCTGACAACTGATTTGAGAAGACCCACTCCAGTTGCAAGACTGAACTGAAGGTCAACAAGACCTGCACGGTACACCCATGTGTCAATTATATCACCTGTAGAATAAACCAGTGGGTTATACAGGTTGAAAATCTGGTCAAATCCTGCGTTAAGAACATTTCCTAGAGAAAGAATAGCCAAAAGTATAATAGTAGAACTTATACCTGGAAGAGTAATGTGAAGAAGCCTTTTGAAGCGTCCTGAACCATCAATGGCGGCAGATTCGTGAAGGGATGGATCAATACCCGTTAGCGCCGCAAGATAAATAACCGCATTATATCCGAAGCCCTTCCATATATCAGTGCCAATAACAAGAGGCTTAAACATTTCAGCTTTTCCAAAAAACAATATCGGATCGATTCCTAATAATTGTAATATGCTATTAACTGGTCCGTAATACCCGAATATTGTTAATACAATATTTGAAAAAATAACCCATGACAGGAAGTAGGGAAGGTATACCATCGTTTGTATTGGTCTTTTAAGCTTTTTTATGGCTAACTCGTTTAAAAGTAACGCAAATATTAAAGGTACTAATAGATTTCCAATCATTTTTCCTACTGCAATAAATACAGTATTAAAAAATACCTGTTTAATGTCCGGCATGCTGAACATGTACCGGAAATTCTCCAGTCCTACCCATTCTGATTTAAAAATACCCAAACCCGGGTTGAAATCCTGGAACGCCATTACAATCCCGAACATAGGCACAATGCTGAATAATACTAACCAGATATAACCAGGAGCCATCATTAGATAATAATGCTTTAAGAATTTTTTATTATACATCTCAGCAGTGCCCTCCCAATAATCAGATACACGTAACCATATCTGCCTTTTGCTTACTACTTGAGTGTAACATGAAGTGACATTTTTGATATATAGAGGTGTGTTGCGGAATTTAAGTAAATTTCTCTTGTTACCTATAGTTAAAAACCATTTCAATTAACTAATCAAGAGTGATGTTTAATTTTTATATAACATTTGTCATGATCAATTTGCTTTCTATATTCTCCGGGAGTCATTCCGGATAGCTTATAAAAAACACGAATGAAGTAGTTTACATCTTCATAACCCACTGCTTGCGATATATCAGCCACCAGAGAATTTCCTATGGCCAGAAGTTCCTGTGCAGCCCTTATCCTTTCCTTACGGACAAATTCTTTAAAAGATAATCCTGTATGCTTTTTGAAATTAACTGAAAAATAGCTGCGGCTGAGATTAACCTGTTGAGCAACCTCCTCTGCATGGAGGCATTCTCCAAGATGCTGCTTTAGATAAATAACTGACCTTAGAATACATACCGGCATATTTTCAAGTCTCAATTCGGTGGCTGCCTTACAATATAACTCATCGCGAAAATTCTTAAGCCATAGAAAAAAATCTTCGGATTTGTGATATTCGACAATTTCTTTTTCAGGTATTCCCATACATTCTTCTGCGTGACGGACCAGAGGCAGTAAGGAATGTTCGACTTTTCTGACAGAAACCTTCATTCCTATTGTATGGTCACACAACTGCTCAAACTGGGAATCATCATATATCCAATACATTTCCTTCCACTTCCTGATGAGTTGGTTCCATCCTTTATTCCCATCTGTCGGCATTATGCAAGCCGACAATCCATCCTGAGTTTTTTGAGTTTTACCGTACCTTGTCACTATATTACTAATTTTACTACTGATACGGCCAAGTAACTTATCGCAGTCTATTGTTTCCATCTGCATTTTCGAAATATAGTCTATTGCCCCCATTCTTAATGCTGACTGTACATAGAGAAAGTCCTCATGAAAGGTTAAAACTACAAAAAGAAGCTCAGGAAATAATGAATTGCATTTTTCCATAAATGAAATACCATCCATCACAGGCATATCCAAGTCGACAAACGCAATATCAGCCTGCATACGCTCAAGAAAATCAAGTGCCTGTTCACCATTTTGGGCTTCACCAACTACAGTCATACCATACTTATCCCATGGTAACATTGATATGATCCCTCTTCTTGCCAATTTATCATCATCAATTATTAGTACCTTGTACATGAATATCCTCCGTTAACAAAATTACAAAATGGGTAATGTGCAATCTGTTACATAAAATCGTAAAAAAGAGTAAGTTACATATGAATTATTTTAGCCTATTACCAGTCTATGCCTTATCCACCACTATTTTATTCTAATAATGTCCGTAGATCTTTGTCAAGCCAGATTACTGTCGTTAAATATTTATGTTAACTCTTTTTCACCTCATAGCATATATTGAAATAGAATAACAATTTCTTATTTCAGGTATGGTGGTGAATTTATGACAAATGAGAGTTTTTATTATACCGAAGATTTCGAGGATAGGCAGATGCCAGGTAAATCATATATAAGAGTTTTTCATGCTGCACCGGGTGCTCCGGAAGTCGATATTTATGCAAACGGCAGGATTATAGCAAGACGATTAGCCTTCGGTCAATTCACAGACTACATTTCGGTTGATGCAGGAACATATACAATTGAAGCTTTTCCGGTTGGGTTGCAGACTTCACCGGTTTTAAGAGTAAATCTTCCTGTTAGTGAAGAAAAGGTCTTCACTCTGGCTGTTATAGGCCTCCTTCCAAGGATAGGTATTCTACCCGTGGAAGACGTATATGAACCGGTTAATCCTGGTAGGACGAATGTACGCTTTGTTAACCTGTCCCCTAATGCACCGGGCTTAAGTCTGTCTTTAAGGGGAGGCTTGGAGCTTTTTTCCGATATAAGCTACACAGAGGTCAGTGATTACAGGGCAATACTTCCGGGCAGATATAACCTTGTTGTTACTCCTACAGGAACCCAAACGGTTGTTGTAAACCTTCCCAATGTTCGACTTCTGCCCAGAAGAAATATAACCTTCTATACTGTAGGAATGTTTGGACAACAGCCCTCTTCTCTGGAGGTCTATATCCCTATGGATGGAACTACCTACTTAAGAGATTTTTAGCCTTTAACCCAAATACTAATCCATCAGGTAATACAAAATTAACAAGAAATAAAGCCGTAACTATAAGGGAATCTTTGCACCCCATAGTTCACGGCTCTATTTTAAACCATAGATAAGTACACTCGCGTAGCCCAGGTACTCTTAGAAATCACAATTTCCCGTCGTTCTCGGGAAGGGTATCACATCTCTAATATTGGTAATACCTGTAAGGTACATGATAGCTCGTTCAAAGCCCAGTCCGAAGCCTGCATGCTTTGTTCCACCATACTTTCTCAATTCGAGATACCACCAGTAGTCTTCTTTATTGAGTCCCATATCATCCATTTTCTTTTCAAGGACTTCCAGTCGTTCTTCTCTTTGGCTGCCTCCAATGATTTCACCAACACCGGGTACAAGTAAATCCATTGCAGCCACAGTTTTGTCATCTTCATTGATTCTCATATAGAAAGCCTTGATTTCTTTTGGATAATCGGTAACAAACACAGGTTTCTTAAATATCTGCTCGGTAATATACCTTTCATGCTCTGTTTGCAGGTCACTTCCCCATTCAACCGGATATTCGAAATTATCCTTATTCTTTTGCAGTAACTCTACAGCCTCGGTATAGGTTATGTGGGCAAAATCAGAGTTTACAACGTTATTCAAGCGCTCCAACAGAGTCTTATCAACAAAGCTATTGAAAAACTCCATCTCTTCCGGGGCATTTTCCAAAACGTAGCTAATAATGTATTTCAGCATATCCTCAGCCAGCATCATATCATCCTTTAGATCTGAAAAGGCGATTTCAGGCTCAATCATCCAAAATTCAGCCGCATGGCGGGCTGTATTGGAATTTTCTGCTCTGAAAGTAGGACCAAAGGTGTAGATATTCTTGAAGGCCAGCGCATACGCTTCTCCTGTGAGCTGTCCGCTTACTGTCAGGCTGGTTTCCTTCTCAAAGAAATCCTGCGAGTAATCAATGCTTCCATCCTGCTTTTTCGGTGGATTGCATGCATCCAGTGTGCTAACCCTGAACATCTGTCCCGCGCCTTCAGCATCACTTCCTGTAATCAATGGAGTGTGCACATAAACAAAGCCTCTCTCCTGAAAGAATTTGTGAATTGCAAAGGCTGCCAGTGATCTCACCCTGAACACGGCTGAAAATGTATTTGTTCTCGGTCTTAAATGGGCTATGGTTCTTAAAAATTCAAAGGAATGTCTCTTCTTTTGCAGCTGGTAGTCTGTAGGGCAGTAATTCTCAATAGCAATACGGGTTGCTTTCAGCTCAAAAGGTTGTTTTGCATTGGGTGTTTCCACAAGTTCACCTTCAACCTCTATAGATGAACCAACAGTCAGTTTTGCAACCTCCTTGAAGTTTTCCAGCTTGCCTTCTTCAAATACAATCTGAAGATTTCTAAAAAATGTACCATCATTTAATTCAATAAATCCAAAGGTTTTAGAATCACGAACAGTTTTCACCCATCCGGGTACGGTTATTATCTTTCCGATATAATCCTGTGGTGATCTGAAAAGTTTTTTTATTTCTGAATAACTCATTCTAATCTCCATTCCGCTTATACAGCGTATAAAAAGTAATTAATTCCATCCATATTAATATTATTCCAAATAATAATAAAGTTAAAGTATTTGCTGTGATTTAATTAAGATTAATATGATTTTTATTGCTTATTTTAAGCAGATTATGCTTAGAGAAGCTCAATACTGCTTTCGGAGCACTCTTTAATCATTTCTTCACCCCAGACTGAAGACTGAACCTCACCTATATGTGCTTTCCCAAGGAAAAACATGCAGATTCTTGACTGTCCGATTCCTCCTCCAATGGTGTAAGGAAGCTCCCTGTTAATAAGCTGGGAGTGGAAAGGAAAATTCTTTCTGTCCTCACAGCCTGCTTTCTTTAATTGAACTACCAGTGAATCCTCATCAACTCTTATTCCCATTGATGATACTTCATAGGCAATATCAAGGACGGGATAGTAAAAAACGATATCTCCATTTAAAGCCCAATCGTCATAGTCAGGAGCTCTTCCATCATGCTTCATACCTGATTTAAGGGTATCACCGATTTTCATAATGAATATTGCCTTCTTTTCCTTTGCAAGCATTCTCTCTCTCTCTTTTGAAGTCAATTGGGGATACATATCCTCAAGCTCCTGAGTTGTCACAAAGAAAATATCTTCGGGTAAATAGCGTCCCAAAGAAGGGTATAACCCTGTAATATAGTTTTCGGTTCTTTTAAACACAGAATAGATTTGCCTTACAATACTCTTTAAAGTCTCTTCGGTGCGCTGGCTTTTATCTATAATCTTCTCCCAGTCCCACTGATCGACATAAACTGAATGAATGTTATCAAGATCTTCATCTCTTCTAATGGCATTCATATCTGTGTACAAACCTTCTCCCGAAGAGAAACCGTAACGTTTGAGGGCCATTCTTTTCCATTTTGCAAGTGAATGCACAACTTCAACTGTACCTCCACCAATACCTTTAACATCAAAGGAAACCGGTCTCTCGACCCCATTCAAATTATCATTCAACCCTGTCTCCGGCTTTACAAATAATGGTGCGGAAACTCTGGTAAGATTCAATTCCTTTGCAAATTCACTTTCAAAGAAATCTTTAATCTGCTTGATGGCTACTTCCGTTTTTCTAATATCAAGGCTGGATTTATAGCCATCGGGTTTAGAAATATTACTCATAAACTCCTCCTGATTAACATTTATTATTTTAATAAATTTAAATAATTGCAAGATGACAAATTATAAAAATCATTTTATCACATATCTATCTATAAATAAAACACCAATAAGCAAAT
>JAEYWA010000143.1 GCA_023431385.1 Bacillota bacterium
AAAGCCTGCTAAAATTCTAACGAAATCTACTAGGCCTATTTAAGTGCGCTCAAAATCCACAAAATCGGGAATTCACTACAGAGTAATCAACAATTTAACAACAATAACAATTGGAGCAAAAGAAAGGAGCATCGCTGACTACCTTTTAAGTAGTTTTGCGACACTCTCTTGTGTCTTACTTTATAAAAACAATTCTTTAATGTCCCACTCAGAGACGAATGGTAAATCTCAAACAATAATACTTTTATTGTTCATTTTACATTTCATGACAAAATTGATACATTTGGGGCAAAATAGAACATTTTATGTAATTGGTTTACTACAATAAATAGATTAGAGAAAGTTTGATTTTAAGGCAGTAATACAAAAAATAAAAGGGGGAGCGGAATCTGACTACCATTATTACCTCTGTCACTACCACCATCAGTACCACATTGTTTTTAGTTCTGTGGTCTTGGATGGTACAGAGAGAACTGAGGTCCAAAATAGATACCGTGAACAGTACAATACAAGGGAATAATTTACAATATTTTTGGGGGTATAAAAAGATATACTATTAAACTGTGCTTAACGTTTGCATTACTTCTATGTATAAATAGTTTAGTCACAATTAGTGCGGGTGCTTATTCAAATGAGACAGTAAATTCTGAAAAAGCAGCAGAAGTTAATTCTACAATTTCAGGAGAACAACAGCAAGATGTAATAATAACCTCAGATGCAGGAGATCAAGGATTAAAAAGAGCATCGGCGTATAGCCTTACTCCAGTTACAAGTGGAGCCCAAGGTGTAAACTTGATTACTAACGGGAATTTTAACTCTGATCCTAATAGGAGTGGTACATGGAGAGTAGATTATGATAATACAAAACAAATACCTAGATTTACATGGGATGATAAAACTTATTATGGAACCTCGGGAAATTCGTTAAGAATTGAGTGTGTGGAAAATTCTGGTTCAGTTTTTGGTTTAATATATAATCAAATAGGTATTACACCGGGAAATACGTATTCTTTTAGTGCATTTGGTAAAGGAGAAAATATTACACAATCAAGAGGGTTAATTATTTTTATTGGGCAGTATGATATAAATAATAAGTTGATTGATGGAACAGATAATTTTTTTATTCAGGACGGGACTTTTGATTGGCAAATAGCAAATGTAGAAATTGTTGCAGACCAGAATGCAAGAAGCGTAAAGATTGAACTTATTTTAGATGGTTCTGGTTATGCCTGGTTTGATGATATTTCACTTATAAATAGAGGAGTAATACCTGGATCGGTAGAAATAACAAGCTTTGCCATAATACCAATGTTAGTGCAGGAACAGCGGGAAGTACAACATATGCTAATGCAGCGGCAGTAATAGCAGCCCTGCCAACAAGTGTCACAGCAAACACAAGTAGCGGAGCAATATCAGTACCAGTAAATGGATGGGCAGATACAGATACATATAACCCAAATGCAGCAGGAAGCTATACCTTTACAGCAACCTTAGGAGCAATACCAGCAGGGTATGCAAATACAGGAAACTATACAGCAACGATAGAGGTAGTAGTAGGAGCAACAGGCAATACATATATCCCACCAACTGCGACTCCAACATCGTCAACCACAGCAACTACACCAAAAGACGACAAGGTGGAAATAATCTTTGGTGATAAAGCTGAAAAGGTGGCTACTGTAGAGGTTGAAGTAAAAGATAATATCAAAACAACTACAATAACGTTAGATGATGCGGCAGCAATCGAATATCTTGATAAAATAGCTAAAGCAAATTTTGAAGAGAATAAGGTTAATAAGGTTATAATTCATGTAAAAAATAAATCAGATGTTGTAATTGCAGAGCTTACTGGTCAAACTGTGAAATACATGGGAGATAAGGATGCAACCCTTGAAATTAAGACGGAGAATGTTACTTATAATATACCAGCAGTAAATATAAATATTGATGACGTTTTAACACAATTAGAGACAAAGGTAGAGTTGAGAGACATAAAGGTAATAATCTCTTTACAAATTCCTCAAAGGAAACTGTAAAAAAAGTAGAGGAAACTGCAAAAAAGTACAGCTATCAGATAGTAGTTAAACCTGTTGAATTTGAAATAACTTGTACAAGTGGAACTAAGACTGTGGACGTACTTAAATTTAATGGCTATGTAGAAAGAACAGTGGCTATACCGGATGGGGTTAACCCAAGTAAGATAACTACAGGTGTAGTGCTCAATAAAGATGGCACCTTCTCACATGTTCCAACTACAGTAGTACTTGAAGATGGAAAATACATTGCAAAAATAAACAGTCTTACAAATAGTATCTATACGCTTATATGTAATCCAGTAACCTTTACGGATGTTGAAAATCACTGGTCGAAAGACTATGTAAATGATGTTAGTTCAAGATTAATTGACAGTGGTGTAGGCAATGGAAATTTTGCTCCTGATAAGGCAATTACAAGAGCAGAATTTGCAACAATGATAGTAAAGGCTCTCGGACTTAAAGGTACAGATTTTTTAGATAAATTCAGCGATATCAAAAAGAGTGATTTATACTATTACTATATATACAGCATACGAGTATGGAATACTTGAAGGCTATACAAATGGAAAATTTGGACCACAGGACTTAATTACTAGAGAACAGGCAATGACAATGCTTGCAAAAGCTATGAAGATAGCAAGAATGGATGTAAGTATATCACAAGAGGAGATTACAGATAAACTAAAGCTCTTTAAGGATTCAGGTAACATTTCCTCATATGCAAAACAAGGAGCCTTAATCTGTACAAAGTATGGTATTTTTGATGGAAACACTAAAGGGGAGCTAACTCCAAAAGGTAGCTTTACAAGAGCAGAAAGTGCAACTGTAATAATAAAGCTTTTGAAGAAAGCAAAACTTATTTAGAATTGTATTGTAAAAAATAATACTGATTTAGTAGCAAAAAAAGCATAATGCTTGATACATGGGGCTGTTGCACAATGAATGACTTTATTCACTGGGCAGTGTAGTACACAACTGGAAAGATGTTGACAGATGATACAGAGGTATAATAAAATCAATTCAATATTAAATATTAGTACTTAATGAAAGGAGGATGCCTAATGAATAAAAACAATCGTTTTGAACTAAGAAAAAATGAAATATGGGTTGAACTGAACCATGAACCGAGTATTGATACGAATACACATTGGCTTAATCCTTTATTGCTAAAACATAAAAGTAAAATACTATCTCTAGCATAGCAACAATACGTGTATACATATAAGTGATAGAGTGGTTAAGTCAATTAAATGATTTAACCACTTTTTTATTTTAAGCATAATTTTTGATTAAAGGAGTCATTATGGAAGCAGTTATTTTTATTGGGATACAGGCAACAGGCAAAAGCATATTTTATAAGGATAGATTTTTTAAAACACATATAAGAATAAACCTAGATATGTTAAGAACGATGAACAGAGAAGCTCTGTTCATCGGTAGAAAATTCAGCAAAGGATTCGTCAATCACTTTTGCACCCGTTTAACTCACGAATTCCCGTAATGAGTCCTTGCAAGGAGTGTCCTTTTTCACAGAGAAGATTGATAAAGTGGAAGGCTGCCAATTACAAATTAATAATAACACTAGCCTTAAGCTTCTAGAGACAGTACTGAAGGTACTACAAAATTGTTTATAATGCTACTGGGTTTGACTAGATTTACATTGCATGTGGTTATACCGATTTGTTCCAAGGAATTGATGGCCTAGCCGGGATGGTTCAAAATCAATTATATTTGAATCCTTTTCAAAATGTCCTGTTCCTTTTCTGCGGAAGAAAAACAACAAGTTAAAAGCTCTCCTTTGGGAAGGTGGTGGTTTTGTATTACTAAACTATTGTAACAGATGGACCTTAGTAGGCCTCTGATATTGCGAATTCAAAAAGCTTGAAGTAAGTGCATCTCACTAAAAGGTGCTAAGAAAATCAAATACAAGCGGAACTAATATTTGTGGCAGAAAGGTTATCTGGCAACTCTATAAAAGAATTTCAAGTAAGGCTTGTAGCTTCTCTAATTGTCATATTTTTAGCAACATTGATTTCTGTAAAAAGGGTTCAAATTGGTTCTATTTATATTATGAAAATATCAAATGTATATTATATTAACCGAATAAGGGGAATGACTCAATGAAAAAAATATTACCTTTTATATTTATTTTTTAATATGCTACCGATTTTTTATTCTTGATCAGTAATATATTGATTGTATTTAGTGGAATTATTCAATAAATTGAGATTAATTTAATAATATATTCAAAAGTAAATTGTTGTATTAAAAAGTTTTTATTCCATTTTATTGTTAAAAGATGTAAAATAAAGGCTGAGACTTTCAGGATACAAGTTGATGAAAGTGAAAATTTCCGAATGTTGGTGGAGTGATATATTAAATTAAAGAAAATCTTCAAAATGGAGGAAGATAATGATACCCTTAGGAAACGCACTTATTCTTTTAATTCTCGCAATAGTCCTATTTTTGGCTGTTTTTGCTGTAATACGTGGATATAAAGGTATGAAGGCGAGTAAAAATTTTGATGCTTCAGCTAAAAAAACAAAATTTGGTTATTGGTTGATTTCTGCCATACATATGTGGATGGGTATTATCATAACTTTGTGTTATTTAATTGCAGGTGCATTGATTTTGAGTAATATATAAGGGGTGTGGACAGATGGGTTTTTTAATTTTTTTACCGTTTATTGCAGCTATTATTGGTATTATTATTGTATTTATTTGTTTTATAGGAATATGTCTTATTATAATGGGTGGTACAGGCGTCGCAATGAACAAAATATACATAAAGCAGATGAATACACAAAATAAAGTATCAAAACCTATTTTTAATATACTCTCAATATTAATAGGAATTATATTTTTACTATTACCTTTAGGATATGTTTTATTTGGAATTATTTATTCCGTCTCATCTAATTAAATATCTCAGTATAATTAACAGTCAAATTAACTACAAAAGTAATTGGAGACTGCTCATGCCGAAACAGCATAGCGAAGCTAAAAAACTCTATTATAACATAGTAAAATATAGCTCCCATGGAATTGCTGCTTGTTTTACTGTTTTTTTGATTATTCATTTATTGATGATGTCCTTTGCTGATCCTTTGAATCAAAGATTCTTATAATCACAGCAATTAAGATTAATTGAATTGTGTATATGGCAATTGTTTTTTTGCTGGGAAATTTGATTAAGGTACTAATTGTATACATTCCTCCAAGTACAGTGTTTCCCCAGGCGTGTATCAACACGCTTGCCCAAATGCTTTTAGTCAGCCTATGTACTGCTGCCAAGGTGCAGCCTAGTGTGATACAATATAGTGTAAAAGCCGTAAAGTCCATAGAAGCTTGTGTTGTGTTCTGCACTAACCATAATGGCAAATGCCAGATGCTCCATATGAAACTTTCGATTATTGCTGCTATAAAGAATGGAAGCTTTTTTTCTAACAACGGCTGCAAAAGACCACGCCAGCCGATTTCTTCTAACCCTCCTCCAAAAATCATTAAAGGGATAAACAGAATGAACAAATACCACGGATTTCCTAAATACGTTTCCTGCATTCTGCAAACTATAAATTGTATAATGGAGAAAGCAGCTGTAAACAATACAGTTTGCCTAAAATCCCGAGTGAAAAATATTTGCTTACAAAATTCCGGTACCGTGATTGCCTGATATTTTTTCGCAGTAATAAACGCTGCATAGGCGGGAGCCATTCCTGCACCGAAGCCAATAACTGCGAAGTGCAAAAACTGACCTAAGCCACCGGACAGTAGCTTGAAATAATAGGCAGGAATCAGTAAAAATTCTGCACCCCACGCAATAGTAAAGGTATAAAATAGATACCACCATATTTTCCTAAAATCACTCGAAGTATGAGAAATAACTTTGTCCATTATATTAATCTCCTGTTAGTTTCATAAGAACTTTTATAGAGTATATCGATACAGAAAAGGATATTACAGTAGTTCCTAATAAAATACTCCAGGTATCTTTCGAAAATAGTTCAAACAGCATACCATAGATTAATTGCCCGATTGGCTGTGCGCACATAATAAGCGCTATGACACTGGCGATTACCTTTCCTACTAATTGCTTTAGTGTCTCTGTCTAGATCAGTGCCAGCATTTGGTCGGTTACTTCTAAAACATCTATTAGAAGCACCGGAATCCCAATGGTCAGCATAGCGGACAGAGTCATTTTCAATACCGTAATTATTGCGCAGACATGAAGAAAGACAGGCTTTTCTAATCGAATAAACTGCCAGCTTTCCAATCAAATCACTTTTAACAGTACGCAATACCCGTTTCGATTTGGTTGTCTTTTCATACGGAATTATAAGGAATAATTCCATTACGGCAGCTAAGAAGAAACAAACGGAGCTAATTTCCATGATTGGTAAGACACCGCCTACTCCAAAAAGCATACCACCCAAAATCGGACCAATAAAGTTCGGCAGTGAACCGACTTGAGTAACAGTTGCATTTGCCTTTAGAACTCCTTCCTTTCTTACCAGTGCCGGAACGCTCGCTTGTACGGTAGGCTGTTCCATGCCTGCAATTCCATACAGTAGCACTAGAACAACCATGAGCAAAGGGATAACAGGAACTTTATTCAAAAGGAGGTAACAAGTCATTACGATTATCGCCGTTATGAAATCAAGCCCGACCATGATATTTCGTTTATTTTTCCTGTCTGCCATTACTCCGCCAAGAATAGATAACACAATCATCGGAAGAAACGAGCAGGCTGTGACGATACCAAACAAGACAGATGACCCTGTTAAGCGAAGTAAATATAAAGGCAAGGAGAAGCGTAGGATTGCATTGCCAAATAATGAAACAATCTGGCCTGCAATTAATAGCGCAAAATCCTTGCCCAAATACTTTTCTATCATTTTCCCCATCCTTTCGTATAGAACATTTCCAGTTCTAAGTGTAAGGGTGGGGCAAACCCTCAAGTCAAGTAGCTTTTGGTTTTATTTTTCTTTCAGAGGAATCCACACCTCATAAAAATTACGCCCCGTTTGTTCAGATAAATCTACAAAGCGAATGAAAATGTATACCACACCTTTAAATTCCACCTGATGGTTTTTAGACCATTCATGGCACGAAAGAAACATATTCTCCATAATAGAATCATCATGGCTGTTTGCATCAAATGCAGTATATAAACACTTTCCGCTATCCAAATATACCTGGCCAGTCTGCTGCTCGATTCTTGTGGCAGGCTTTACAATGCACATTCGACTACCTTTGTAGCCGGAAGAATTAAATGTAACGACTCGAACAAGATTGGATAAAATATCTTCCTCCCGTAAATTCAGGTATTTCAGTACATTCTTTTGATACTCTTTTAAGGACGATACTGCATCAAATGATTCCTGAACTAAAAAAAGCGGAATTTGCTTTATAGAAAAATTGCCTTTTTCGATTATAACGTACTCGTAGAATTCCTTTGTAGCATTTAGATGCCTTAACATTCGATTTTGTATCTCAATGCCTTCCTGCAAGTCTGCTATTTTTCTGTTCATATAATTCAGAGTTCCCGATTGCTTACCTGACTTCATAAGATCTCTGATTTCAATTGCAGTAAATCCGCGCTTTCTATAAAAATCAATTGCCATAAGGTGTGAAATATCCTGAAAGGAAAATTCCCGATATTGGCTGCTTGGGTTTCTCTCTGGAGAAATTAAACCGATTTCTTCATAATAACGCAACGTTTCTCTTGTCAGACCAAGATTTCTATATAAATCATTGGCACGATAAACAGCAGAATAATTGTCTGTGTCAATTTTATTGATTCCTTCAAAATCCGCATGCAAGTTCTGATTATTCTGGATGATAAGCTTATCTTTTGACCGCCTCTTATCAGCTGGTTTTTTTGTGCTGTCAGGAATTAACCAAAGCTTTCCTTTTTTTATTGAACCTTCAATTCTTCCTGTCTCACAATAATAGGCAACCATACGACTGGAAACGCCCCATTTTTTTGATAATTCTGTAGCAGTTACATACTCCACTTGACATACCTCTCTCTGTATTATATTTCAGATATCGGAAATATAATACATGTTATCATGTATTTGTAATTATGGAAACCGTTTCTCACAACCTTATTATGTTAAGAGTAACAAAATGCTACACTTACTGTAATGATTTCATTATAAGGGAATCTTAAGAAGATCATAAGATATAATTCCAACATAGCTTCATATTCCGTGTTTTAATAGTATCAGTACAGAATAAGGAGTTGCTTTACTATGGTAAGAAAAGTCAAAAAGAAAAAATCAGGCCTGCGAATATTTGTAGAACTTCTATTGGTGGTTGTCTTCGCTTCTTTCGTCTACAAATTCATCATAACTTCAGGAGACCTACAATTATTACAGAAAGAATATGTCGATAAATCCTTGCCATATTTTTCTTTCAATCCAAGAACCGATTTTTCTGAAGCTGGAAAAACACCGGTTTCTCTATATAAGGTAGAAAACGATTCCTCTGCTCTCACAGTTTTGGACAAGTTGAACAGTTCTAATGCTATTCTGGTACGTTTAAAAGATCATGCCATCCTGATGCAGAAAAATAGTGAAGAAAAAATCTATCCTGCTTCATTGACTAAAATGATGACAGCAATTGTTGCAATAGAAAATTTACATGATTTGAAAGGTGAAATAAAACTTACAAACTCTATGTTTAAAGGTCTATACGAAGTAGGTGCATCTATGGCAGGTTTCCAACCGGGTGAGCAGGTCAGGGCAATTGATTTGTTATACGGAATAATGCTTCCGAGCGGTGCAGAGTGTTGTATTGGACTTGCTAATAAAATTGCGGGCTCAGAGAAGAATTTTGTAAAAATGATGAATCAAAAGGCAGTAGATATTGGTTTAGAAAATACTTATTTTGAAAATACGACAGGGCTTCATGATGATAATCACCACACAACTGTCAAAGATTTGGCTGTTCTTTTAAGCTATGCTTTGAAAAATGATACATTCCAGGAGATTTTTACTTCACCCCGTCACTCCACACCGCCTACAAATAAGCATATTGATGGAATAACCTTTAATAGCACCATGTTTGAAAAACTTAACAATAACAACATTATTGGTGGTGAAATAGTAGGAGGAAAAACTGGATTTACTGGTGAGGCTGGTCTGTGTCTCGCGAGTCTTGCCAAAGTGAATAAACAAGAATATATTTTGGTGACGGTTGGCGCAAAAGGAGATAGCTACTCGGAGCAGTTCAATATTACTGATGCAATAGCTGTATACAGCAGCATAGGAGAATAATAAGGTCTGTATCTCCTTAATTTAAGTTTTATTGAAATATATTCTTCATCTAATATTGTCTGCAACAATTGTGAATTAGCTTATAAAAAGGAGGAGAAGTGGTGTCAGTTTTCCCAGACATTGACTTTACCGGCACTACTTTTTGAATAAAAAAGCCAAAATAGCATACCAATTTATGTTGAATTAAGTTTCTATTTATTGTATTATAGTGGGAATAAATACATATTAAGGAGGGCTTTATGGAAAATAAGGATATTATTAAACATTTCTATGAGGTTATTTCTTCGAAGGCTATGATAGACCAGTTTGACAAGTATGTATCAAAGGACTGCACAATTAGAATCGGAGAAGAAATTATCCCGGTTGGAATAGAAGGAATGAAGCAACACCTGATTGATGTTAGAAAAACCTATCCGGATTTAAGAATTACAGTAATTCGCCAATATTGTGATGGAGACTATGTTATTTCAGAAATTTTAACTGAAGGTACACATAAAGGTGAATGGTTGAATATGAAACCGACCCGAAAAAAACTTGTTTTTACAGGGGTTGACATTGACAAAATAGTCGATGGTAAAATTGTTGAACATGGAGGAGCTGTAAATACATTTGAAACTCTGTTTGAAGCTAAAATAATTCAACCAAGTCCATAAACGTAAAAATAACCAATCAGTTATCCAAATCAAACCTACGAGTGTTTTGGTTTGGATTTTCTATTTATATGTGATTACTTTTTTAGGAATCTACTAGTATCAAGTTGTGGAGAAGAGGGTAAAAGAAATTATACAATAAATTGAGGAGGTACCGAGCCCATGCCATTTTAGACATGAAGTTTCGCGTGAATGCTGGGCATGGGTATAAAAATGAATCTTACTTCAAAGAAAAAAGGGCAGTTGTCACTAAAAATAGGACTGCTTAACAAAGTGAACAAAAAAAAGCATTTAATTTTACTTGTAATTATTCTAAGTTTTATTTTTGTCTTTTGGGCTTTTTATAATGGATTAGTAGTTAATAAAAATAGCATTATATCAAATAGATTAAATTCAAATGAAACGGTAAGAGTAGCTTTAATAACAGATTTGCATAGTCATATTTATGGTGAAAAACAAACAAAGATTATTACATTAATCAAGCAACAAAAGCCTGATATTATTGCACTTGCTGGAGACATAGCAGATGATGAGACCCCGATTGAGGGCACAATAATGTTTCTGGAGAGCTTGAAAGGGATATGTCCTATATACTATGTAACAGGCAATCATGAATTTTGGTCCAATGATATAAAAAATATTAAAGACACCATAAAAAAATGCGGAGTTAATATTCTTGAGAATGAATATGAACAAATTAAAATAAGGAATACAAACATTATTATTGCTGGAATTGATGATCCTGATGCTGCTTACTATGAGAAACCAAACCTTGATATAAAAATGATATGCATATTGCTTTTAATGAACTTGATAATAATACGGATTATAAAATACTCCTGGCACACCGGCCGGAGCTTATAGAATTATATAAAGAGTTTAGTTTTGATTTGGTATTATCCGGACATGCTCATGGTGGACAGGTAAGAATTCCGTTAATTATAAATGGCCTTTATGCTCCTAATCAAGGCTTGTTTCCAAAGTATGCCGGTGGAATTTATAAGCATAATTCATTAATACATATAGTAAGTAGGGGAGTATCCTTTAATCCTCGCTTGCCAAGAGTATTTAACCCTCCTGAGATAGTTATTATAGACATTAATGGGGTATCAAAATAATTTTGGTTATTAAGCTTAAAATAATTCCATATAGACCGGTATATCTAAAATTAAGCAGTAAGGTCATAGAAATGGTCTGTTAATTGCAATAGATTAATAGCAGGCTTAATTTTAGATATACCATACAAATGCATTATGCTTAAGACATTATTTTGCTGAAAAAATTGAACGTTAAGGCCGTTCGGATCTTTAATGCAGAAAAATTTAAAGCTCGGAGTTTCAAATGGCCCAGAGTGCACCGGTATGCTCTTAATTTTTATAATACTCAGCATTTCATCAACCGAATCCACAGCAAAACACAATAGAGATAGCTTCACCGAAATTAACAGAGCTATTTTTACTGTCTGCGAGTAGCTCAACCAAGGTTTCATTGTCGACTCCGTTGCCCATAAAAGCTATTTCTACTCCGGGCCTGGCAGGAAAGCGCTTCAAGGCTTTAAGCCCTACTAGATTAGTAAAAAATGCAATTGATTCGTCCATGTTTTTCACATAAATCGTTGTCCATAAAAACTTCATTTTTTTACTCCATTTAATATTTTAGATTATTACATGTTTTTCTAGAAGTATAATATCGTAAGCTTTATAATATTACTAGTAGTGAGATTATACTAGAATAAATTGTAATAGACAGGAATGAAGTGATTTGAATAACGAGCAACATCGCTATCAGGAGCATTGTTTGGGGGATGTTTACAGAAGATAGGTATAAAAAGTTGTTTGTTGACTGGGAACTCCATGCCAAGGATTTACTTGGGAGATTTCGCGCTGCATTAGGTCAATATATTGAGGATACCTGGCTGGCAGAATTTATTGATGACCTTAAAAAGCAAAGTTCAGAGTTTAATTCATGGTGGGCTTTACATCAAATCGAAAGTAATAGTGAAAAGTATAAGAAATCAGCCCACCCAATTGGCGGAATATTATACTTTGAAGTTAGTAATTTTGATGTCTCAGATAATTCAGGCTTAAAATTAATAGTACATACCTCAGCAGATAACGACACTTCTGTAAGTATGAGATTATTAATGAATAAAACCTAGAGTACAGTAATTCAAAATTCTTTTTTCAATATTGAACTAATTCAATATTGCTGTATAATTATGATGTATGCACAAGTTGCAGGAATATATGAACTACAAAGCATTTTATGTTAAAAATAATATAACATTTTTAGAAATTGTAAGTTAACCTGAACTTGTACGCATAAGTATAGCGATTGGTAGATACATCAATTGAAATTAAAACAAGGGGGCTAAACAGTAATGAATAATGTACCTAAAGTAAAACTGGGAATTGTTGCCGTGAGCAGAGACTGCTTCCCTGCTGAATTGAGCATGGAAAGAAGAAAAGCAGTTGTTAAAGCCTGTACTGAAAAGGGCTATGAAATCTTTCAAGCCGGTACTGTGGTTGAGAATGAGTGTGATGTACTAAAAGCTCTGAAGGAATTAAAAGATGCTGATGTTAATGCACTTGTAGTGTATCTTGGAAACTTTGGACCTGAAGGGCCTGAAACCATACTGGCACAAAAGTTTGACGGACCTGTTATGTTTGCAGCAGCTGCTGAAGAAACCGAAAATAACCTTATAGGTGGCCGTGGCGATGCATATTGCGGTATGCTTAATGCATCTTACAATCTAGGACTAAGAAAATTGAATCCATATATTCCTGAATATCCTGTTGGGGATTCCATGGATGTAGCAGATATGATAGCAGACTTTGAAAATATTGCAAGAATTCTGCTTGGACTTTCAAAATTAAAGATATTCAGCTTTGGCCCAAGACCGTTCAATTTCGTAGCATGCAATGCTCCAATCAAGCCGCTGTTTGACTTGGGTGTTGAGATCATGGAGAATTCGGAACTTGATCTTTTCGAAGCTTACAATAAACATAAGGATGATCCAAGAATTCCTTCATTAGTTAAAGAGATGGAAGAAGAATTAAAAGGTGGAAACGGATATCCGGGTATTCTTCCAAAGCTGGCACAATACGAGCTTACTCTGTTGGATTGGGTAGAAGAGAATAAAGGTGCCTCCGAATATGTCGTATTCGCAAACAAATGCTGGCCTGCATTCCAGACACAGTTCGGATTTGTTCCATGCTATGTGAATTCGAGGCTTGCAGCAAAAGGAATACCTGTAGCTTGCGAAACTGATATTTATGGTGCTTTAAGTGAATACATAATAACCTGTGCAACACAAATGCCTGCAACACTTCTTGACATAAATAACTCAGTTCCAAAGGATATGTACAATAATAACAAGGCGTTATTAGAAGGCTATTCACTTACAGATCTGTTCATGGGCTTCCACTGTGGAAATACACCTTCATGCATGATGAAGAACCATGCAATGAAGTATCAGCTAATAATGCACAGACTGCTTGAGCCTGATAAGGAACCCGATATATCAAGAGGAACACTTGAAGGAACAATCAGACCTGGAGAGATTACATTCTTTAGGCTTCAGGGAACAGCAGACTGTCAATTGAAAAGCTATGTTGCTGAAGGTGAAATAATCGACGTTGATCCAAAATCTTTTGGAGGAATTGGTGTATTTGCAATCAAAGAAATGGGCAGATTCTACAGACATGTGTTAATAGCCAAGAGATATCCTCACCATGGCGGAGTTGCCTTCAAGCACACAGGTAAAGTTCTGTTTGCAACAATGAAGCTTCTGGGAGTTGAGGATGTTGCTTTCAATCAGCCTAAATCCATGCTTTATAAGGACGAAAATCCATTTGCATAACATTATGTGATAAGTCTATATTAAATATATACTATGTTTAAAAACCCGGTTCTAACCTTACTGATAGGTTCAGAATCGGGTTTTATATTTACTCCAGCCGTTAGGGGTATTAATTATTCAGCCCTGTAAATAAGAAACCTATGTCTCGGGTCATTGTTGTACATATCAGGAACTTTTATCTCATTTACGAGCTGGAAAAGAGAATTGGTCTCCAAAAAGTAGATATAATCTTTTGATGGATAATAAAGAATTATATCAATAGTTCTTTTATGTATTCCTGTAGAATTCAAAATATTCTTTATTACCTTTGCAAATATCTGCATGGAGAATGGATTAAAAAAATAAAACTTGCTATTAGACTTAGTCACATCGTAATCTTCTGCCAGGCAGTTTAGAAAGCAAAGGTTATCCCCTTTATTTCTACTAGTCTGAGAATAGCTCTTCTGGTTTTCAATAGCTTGCTTATAGAAAAATTTACTCATTTCTATTCCTGTAACTTTAGAATAAAAAAAATGGTTGATATAAAAGCTAAACCTTCCCTTACCACAACCGAAGTCAACTATATCATCAGCATCAGAAAAGGCATATTGCTCTGCTAATACTTCTAAAGCAGTATAGGAGGTCGGCTCGTATCTATGATAGTGAATTGACTCATTAAATACTTTTTGATCACCAGATGTTCTTATATTAAATAGTTTTTCGTAAGTCTGTTCATCCATAATGTGTTCCTCCTCCCACAGGTAAATGCTTTCAGTCCTTATTATACATTCTATGCTATGGAAATTACATAAAAAGTGTATCTTTAATTCATAACAAGGTGAAATTGTTTCACGATGTCTATGATTCCCAATATAACACCTCTACCCACTAAGTAAGTTTAGCTGCAGATATCTATTTACACAAAAGTAATATTTTGCTATATTTATAGCTAATGCTAAATAGTGTATTAATTTTGCACTTGATACGACAGACGAATACAAGTTAGGATTGGTTCTATTCCTTACCCTTGGCTATTAAAAGAATGAGTGCAATAGTTAATGGAGGAGCAGGGAGCAACAAGACAGAAGGTCACTATTTTAATTGGGGGTTTAAGGGGCAAAATGTTCTATTTATTAATAATAATTCAGGCAGCAATTTATATATGGGGTGTAATAATTAATTCTTCGGCACCATCAGGAAATCTTCCTGTGCCAATAAAAATCGGTTTAAGCCTTTCCTTTGTTTTAGCAGCGATTTTGGTCAAATATATTAACAGGTCAAGGGCTTATACTAAATTTGTTGTACTGGGAATGGCATTGTGCTTTATGGGTGATCTTATTAACTCAAATGTTATTCCGATGGTTAATTCATTTATTATTATAACGATAACGAGTATTGCTTGTTTCGGTCTTGGACATATATTTTTTATTATCGCTTTTGTTAAAACGTTAAAGAGTAACGGTATGCCTGTGCTGGGTAAGCCTTTTTACATAGGAATGATATTTTATTGGACCATTACTATCATCTCATGGTGGCTATTGGTATTCCCGGCAGACAAAAGCTTTATGTCTTACGGTGTGCTGGGCTATGGATTATGGGTTTCTACCATGGCCGCTTTTTCCTGGCCTCTGGTTAAAATACGAAAAAAGTACTTATTAGTTGCTGCAGGAGCTTTCATGTTTGTGGTTTCCGACCTCTTCCTTGCCGCAACAGGAATTGGTGGATACTACGTTCCTTACAGGGATGCCATTATATGGGCAACCTATGTTCTTGCTCTGATGGGAATTGTGTATTCGGGAAAGTTTATAGAGGAGTAAAATGGCCTAATCATTAAAAATCAGTATAAAAAGGCTCTCTAATTAAAAAGTAAAAGAGCCTTGTATATTACTTGTATGGTACTTGTGTGGTACTTGTATGGTATTTTTATTTATAGGTTATATGAGGTTTTGAGGAAGCCAGGGTTCTAATATTTCAAAAGGTATATTCACACCGGGTATGCTTTCTCCGAGCTTAACAGTCGGTTTGAGTTTTCCATGATAATCGCTTCCACCCGAAGAATACAGCTTATGCCCGATACAGTAATCCAGAAGAAAACTCGTCTTTTCAGCAGAATGAAGCGAATGATAACATTCTATCCCATCAAGGGCATTCAGGTCTACAATTGAGTCCAGAAATTCTTTATAATCATTCTCAAAATAACCATAGGGATGAGCCAAAAACGCTTTTCCTCCAGCATTTTTTATCAAACCGACAGTATCCTCTACTGAGAGGTAGTTTTTTACTTGATTAAGAAAAAACGGACTATTTTCATTATTTACGCAGTTTCTGTAAAAAGCATTCAAGCTTTCCCAGATTTCTCTTGAGAAATGAGTTTCATTTTCAGGATACTTCCTTAAATCAGTATGCATCACCTGATTTGCAAAATATTTTGTGCCTTTAATTGAAAGATTTTCGGTATAAGAAATATTAAGGTTTTTACAAACCTGCTTCATTTTCTCAAGGTATTCATTTTCTCTTTGAAAAAACTTTTCATCCGAAACAATACCTGTCTCATCTATGGTTTCAAGGTCAATTCCGTAGCCCAGTATCTCTATGGGCTTTCCGTTGTGTACAGCTGTAAATTCACAGCCTGGAATAATTTTGCCTTTGAAATATTCTCTATGGTCATTTATCTTCAACTTCTGATAGGCTCCAATAGAGTCGTGGTCGGTAATAGAAATATATTGTAGCCCCAGCAGTTGTGCTTTATTGAGAATTTCCTCAGGCTGGTCTGATCCATCAGATGAAGTTGTATGAATGTGTAAATCTATCATTTACCTTGCTCCTAAATATGTATTAATTAATCTATTCTATTTATTCTCTTTATTCTACCCCTTGAGCATTTTAAAATCAATTCCATCCACCGGCTTTTTCTCCAACATGCTTGTAACAAGAGCTTCTATGGTCAGCACATTAGTAATTGATTGTTTAAGAGGTATAACCGGCTTTTCAATTCCTCTGACAACCTGAGTAAAGTTCTTCAGCTGTAACGTAAAAGCATTTGCTTGTTCTATTTCATATGTATCTGTCAGAATATAATCCCAATCTTGTTTTCTGTGTGTTTGAGTTATTTTAACCTCTCCATATATTCCCCATGCAATAGGAAGCCTTAAAATTCCATTGGAACAGGTTATTTGCAGTTCCTGACTGAAATTAGCTTCTTTACTGCTTTCAATAATACCAACGAGTCCGTTTTCATACTCAATCATACCGAAAATACGATTAATTATCCCATACTTTGTGCTCTCATTACCGGAAGAAAAAATCCTTTTTGGTATACTGTTGCTGAATTGATTACAAGCATTAACAAGATAGCTCATCCAGTCGTAGGGCACACCTCCACCGCATTCCTTCCTGAATCTCCAGTCTAGTTCAGAACCTGGCTTTAGTTCGCTTTCGGGTTCATAATTGCTGAAGGTTGCTCTTATACTATCAATCTTACCAAGGTCTCCGGTCTCAAGTATTCTCTCCAGCTTTCTTATTGCCGGATGATGTCGATGTTTACAGGCTTCCATAATAAAAGCATTATGTTTCTCAGACATATTCCATATTGATATTGCCTCTTCACTTGTAAGCGCTAATGATTTCTCACATAAAATATTTTTTATTCCTAGTGAAAGACATATCTCAATTTGATCTCTATGCTGCATTGGCCACGTACAAAGGATAACAGCATCCAGGTTTTCAGTTTTCAGCATATCCTCGAGGTCTGTGTAGAAGGATTTACACCCGTATTTTAATGCACAAGCCATAGCTCTTTCACGATTTATATCACAACATGAAATTATTTCAATTCCATCAACAACTCTGGCTGACTCCAAGTGCTCACGGGAGTGTTCTCCGCAGCCCACAATAGCTATCTTAAGTTTATCATCCATAAATTAACTCCTTTTACATTTATGCTAACTTTCTTAAAAGAATAATAGCATATAATTATGAATATAATCCATGTATTTTTTTGTCCTCAAATAGGGGAGTAAAGTTACTCTAAATCGATGAATAAATTTCCTATGGCACTTCATTTAATAAACTGGCCCGTCTTACCCATTTTATAGGCAAGCAGAATGATACTTTTTTCCTCCTCAGACATTTCACGGGCGAACATCTTCTCGAATTGCTTGATAAGGCCATCTGCATCAATTTTCTTTTTTTGCTCTTTGGGTGACCTTTTTTCTTTTTCCAGTGGGTCATAAGACAGGGGCTGCATAAAGGGACTATATATTTTCCTGAATATTTCGGCAGTATATAGAGCATCGTAATATGCATTGTGAAAGGGGTAAGTTAACGGTATATTAAGGGCTTTAACAGCATGTTCAAGCCTTAGGAGGTTTTTAACCGGATAGTTGAAATAAAGTGAAACATAAGGTTGTACGTTAATATACTTTCTTGATAGACTGTTATTATTTAAATTATGAGCATCAACATTTCTGAATAGTTCCTTAAGATCTGACGTCCCCCATAAACAAAAAACTACATTTGTATCTCCAGTAAAATTAATAAACTCCGTATATATATCAGGGAAATATCCCGCATTTTGAAGCATCTCTGATGTAATCCCTGTTAAATCAGTAATAAACGGGTTTAATTTTTCATAGAAGGTAGGCTTGACATAGCTGTTGAAAGAATCTACAAAGTTGAAAGCAGTGTCCAGTTTAACTGCACCAATTTGTATTATTTCATTGCGTACCGGGGTTCTTCTGTTATAATTCTCATGTAATGAGGAAAAATCCTGATTGAATTCTAAATCAAAGACTATATAATACATAAATAACTCCTGAAGTTATTATAATATTCCTTATTGTACAAATACTGATAAGAATTATATAATTAAAAAGTGTATATTGGAAGGGGGCGCATGTATGGAGCCAATAAGAAATGTAAATTTTTTGTCTATTGTATTTATGACAGTATCTGCTGTTTTATCATTTTTACTTCCTATAGTTTTTATTGTTTTTATGGGAGTAAAAAAGAAGCTTAATTGGAAAGCGACTCTGCTTGGTTTTCTTATGTTTGTGGTCTTTGTTACAATTCTTGAAAACATAATGCATGTTCTGGTACTCGGTACCGATATTACTAAGTCCGCAATATATAAAAATGTATTTCTTTATGCTATTTATGGGGGTTTTGCGGCCGGAATATTTGAAGAGACAGCAAGATTTTTATGTTTCAGGTATCTGCTTAGGGTTCATAAGGAGGAACCGTTGAATACCGGGTTGTCCTATGGCTTGGGTCATGGAGGATTTGAAGCAATATTAATAGGCGGTATTTCTTCAATAGGAAACCTTGTTATGTCTGTAATGCTTAATAAAGGTTTACTCCAAAGTGTCACGTCGTCCATGAGTGGACCAGAGCTTGAGAGCTATAATAAAGGGATCAACGCATTGGTGGATACACCTTCCTACTTGTTTTTAGTAACTGGAGGAGAGAGAATGGTTGCCCTCGTACTGCAAATAGCTCTGACGATGTTTGTTTTCATAGCTGTCAGGGATAGAAAATGGCAATACTTTGTGTTTGCTGTTTTGATCCACGCTGGTGTAGATATTTTGGCAGTATTATTCCAGAGGAACGTAATACAAAATATCATTTTGCTTGAAATTATAATACTTATTGCAACTGTAGCAGCTTCATTTATAGCATACAAGATTACCATAAAAAAAGATGTAGTAACTGAGGATTACCTGTAAAAGCTGCACACTAGGCCGCGGTTATGGAGGAGAATTTATATGAACAACATGAACTTAACAATGCTCACTGATTTTTATGAAATAACAATGGCTAATGGCTATTTTCAAAACGGTTGGAAGGACAAGATTGCCTATTTTGATATGTTCTTCAGAAAGGTACCTGATAATGGCGGATTTGCAATCATGGCGGGAGTGGAACAGGTTATACAATACTTGAAAAACCTTGAATTCAGCCAGGATGATATAGAGTATTTGAGAAGCAGAAAACAATTCAGTGAAGACTTTTTGGAGTATCTGAAAAACTTCAAATTCAGCTGTGATGTATGGGCTGTTCCGGAAGGGACGCCCATATTTCCAGGTGAGCCGGTAGTTATAATAAGAGGTCCTGTAATTGAAGCCCAATTTATTGAAACAATGATTTTACTGACTATCAATCATCAAAGCCTGATTGCTACAAAAGCAAATAGAATAGTAAGGGCTGCACAAGGAAGAGCTGTTATGGAGTTCGGTTCCAGAAGGGCTCAGGGTTATGACGGTGCAATTTACGGGGCAAGAGCTGCATATATCGGCGGGTGTGTTGGAACAGCCTGTACAATAGCAGAAAAGGAATTTAACATTCCTGCTATCGGAACAATGGCTCACAGCTGGATTCAAATGTTTCCCAATGAGTTGGAAGCGTTCCGCACATATGCAAAAACCTATCCTGATAACTGTACCCTTTTGGTGGATACTTATAATACATTAAAATCAGGGGTGCCGAATGCAATTAAGGCTTTTAATGACGAAATTGTGCCCAGAGGGTTCAGACCAAAGGGCATAAGGATCGATTCGGGTGATATTACCTATCTGTCTAAAGCTGCTAGAAAAATGCTTGATCAGGCGGGATTTCCTGATTGTAAAATAGTTGCATCAAACTCCCTTGATGAATTCATAATCAGAGATATATTGATTGAAGGAGCTCGGGTTGACCAGTTCGGAGTAGGCGAAAGGCTGATTACTTCCAGATCGGAGCCAGTTTTTGGTGGGGTCTACAAACTGGTTGCTGTTGAAGAAGAGGGTAAGATTATACCAAAAATAAAGCTGAGTGAGAATGTGGGAAAGGTAACCAATCCGTGTTTTAAACAGATATACAGGTTGTTTGACAAAGCGAGCAATAAGGCAATTGCAGATGTAATAACAATGCATGACGAGGTAATTGACGAGAACGAAGCCTACGAGATATTTGACCCTGAATATACATGGAAGAGAAAGACACTGACCGGATTCAGAGCTCACAAACTGCTAGTGCAAATGTTTGAGAAGGGCAAATGTATATATGAAAGCCCAAAAACCCAGCAGATAAAGGAGTTTTGTCAGGCTCAGCTGGAAACCATCTGGGACGAAGTTAAGAGATTTGAGAATCCCCATAAATATTACGTAGATTTATCCCAAAAATTATGGGATGAAAAGCAGCAATTGTTGCAGAACTATTCTGCTGGTACAATGTACACGCATAAAAGAGGGACTTGACCTACAAATTTGGTATGAATAGATTTGATGGGGGCGTGTTCGTGATAGGTGTCGACAACCTTAAAAGTATAGTTAAATTTCTATTGTCTTGGGCTTTATAATTTTAAGAAAGCTTAAAAGTAAATCTGAAGAGTGATATAGAGGTACATATGCATGAAAAAAATTCTTGTTGTTGATGATGAACCATCCCTTAGAGATTTGGTAGAGCTGGTTTTAAAGAGGGAGAAGTATGAAGTAGCCACAGCTGTTGATGGCAAAACAGCCTTAAAACTCGCAGAGTCCTTTAACCCAGATCTAATACTGTTAGATATAATGCTTCCAGACATGAGCGGGCACGAAGTCTGTAAACAGCTAAACAGTACTAAAAGAATCCCAATTATTATGGTTACAGCAAGGCATGAAACCATAGACAAGGTTTTGGGCCTCGAGCTGGGAGCTGATGATTATGTTACAAAACCCTTTGAAATAATGGAACTGCTGGCTAGAATCAAAGCTTTACTACGAAGAGCTTCTAAAGATGAGGAGCTCGATATTATTACTCATTTGGACTTGAAGGTAGATCTTACCAACATGACCGTATTTAAAAATGAAAAAGAAATTATACTTACAGCAAAAGAGTACCAGCTTATGGAGCTTATGGCAAGGAATATGAAGAAGACCTTCAGCAGGGATGAGCTTCTCCAAAAGGTATGGGGATATGACTACATGGGTGACAGCCGTGTTGTTGACATCTGTATTGCGCGTCTGAGAAAAAAGGTTGAAGAGAATAGTAGCTATCCTAAACATATCGTAACAGTATTCGGGTTGGGATACCGATTGGGAGGACAGAATCAATAAACAACAAAAGGTATCTAGTTACACCTTTGGAGGATTTATATGAAATTTAGTACACGACTTGTTCTGTATTATTCATTAACATCTGTAGTGGTGCTGCTTATAGTGGGATTATTTGTTCTCAAAAGTATAGAAACTTACTGGATAGATAAGGTGGACCAGCAGCTTATTGAACAGAACGATACAGTTCAGGATTATATAAAGCAGGTTTTTCTGTTTGAAAAAAACAGTACAAATGAATTAAATGAACAAAATGCAAAATTTGTTGCAGCTAATTTAAGCTCGGGAATAGGGCAGCTCCTTATATATAACAATGATTTGCAGTTGTTAAGCGGATTAGTCGATGTTTTTGAACATCCGGATTTTGAAATGAGTGAATATCAAAATAAGGTGCTGTTACCAGCCCAACGGGGTGAGATGGTAACATATATACAAAATAACATTTACTATATTTCAGCCCCTGTTGAAATGAATGGTAAAATTATAGGCATTGTTGTAATTAACTATAAGCTAGACTTGTTAAATTTAATACTGAACAAAGTAGTATTATTCCTATGCATAGGTGCTTGTATATTCTGTTTGATTATAATTGTTCTTAGCATATTTATATCACGTAAGGTTGTCATACCTATTAGAAAACTTGTTTCTACCACTGACAAATATGCCAAAAGGGATTTCGAAATTGTAAGCATTGATCGTGATGACGAACTGGGTCATTTAAGCAAAAGCATTAATGATATGGGAATGCAGCTTAAAGATCATATTGACCGGCAAAAGCAGTTTGTTTCCAATGTGTCACACGAACTGCGTACACCTCTCGCAGCAATAAAAGGTTATTCTGAGTATTTAGCAGATGAGGTGATAGGAGATCCCAGCCTGGACAAAGTTGTATTCCATTTAAATAATGAAACATCCAGACTGACAAACATGGTAAATGATCTTTTGCAGATGTCACGGATGGATTCGTTTAAAGAGCAGTTTAATATAGAAAAAGTTAACCTTTCATTACTGATAGATGAAGGTGTTGAGAAAATGAAAGATAGAGCTTCCGGTCACGGCGTTCAGCTTATAGTAAATATTTACCCCAATATTTTTATTGTTGCAGACAGGGATAAGATTATTCAGGTAATTGTTAATTTGTTGGATAATGCGATAAAGTACTCAGATGAAAACACCTCAGTTAAAATCAGCCTTACTGCAAATGATACCCATGCAATTGCTACAGTTACCGATGATGGTATAGGAATTCCTGAAGATGACCTTACAAAAGTGTTCGACCGTTTTTATAGAGCTTCGAATGTCAATGGCATAACAGGAACAGGTCTTGGTCTTGCGATATCTCATGAAATCATAGAAAAACACAACGGTCAGATTTCAGTGAATAATACCGATAAGGGAGGTACAGAGGTTAAGCTTATACTGCCTTTAATGTCACAAGACTAGGATACTATGTATGTGTTGGTAATTGTTACATATTTGATACAACTTTGAATTATAAACGAAATAAGCCCAGTTTATAATGAAGCTATAATAAGAAACGGACTAAAGATAGATAAAGGGGGCTTAAAAAATGAAAAAAATAATTAGAGAAAAGAGAAAGTTGTGGGTGGTCAGGGGGTTGATACTGCTGCTTTGCATAAATCTTTTAAGCGGCTGTGGTAGATCCAAATCAGAGAGTACAGCCCCAGAAACATCAGCAGGAGCTAGTATAGCAGCAGAGTCAAATTTAAATGGGCTTGTCAATCCTTCTGAGGATGTTTATTTTATTGATGATAATTCACTGAACATTAGGGAGAGTGAAACAGAAGAGGGGAATAATTCAGTTTTACCGGATGGAGTTTCAAAAACTGAAAAAAAATACAATGATACATACTTTAAAGACTATGGTATCAATCCCTTTAAGGATACGAAGAACCAGCCTATGTCTACATTTTCCTTGGATGTGGATACCGCCTCTTATACAATTGCCAGAAAGTATATTAATTCAGGATCTTTGCCTCCCAAGGATTCAATAAGGGTTGAAGAGTTTATTAACTACTTTAAGCGTGATTACCCGGTACCAGCAGGAGATACATTTTCAATCTATACTGAAATTGCACCTTCAGCTTTTAACAGGGGATATCATGTTCTGGAGGTTGGCATACAGGGTAAAAATGTTGAAGCCTCAAATATAAGAAGAACCGCATTAACTTTTGTAATAGATGTCTCAGGTTCCATGGATATGGATAACAGGTTGACCCTTGTTAAAAAGAGCCTTAAGCTTTTAGTTGACCAAATGAGTGAAACCGATAAAATTGGTATTGTTGTATATGGAACAAATGGGAGAAAATTATTAGCACCTACATCGGGTGAGAATAAGGAACGTATACTGAAGGCAATTGATAAATTGGAGCCAGAAGGCTCAACTAATGCCGCAGAAGGTTTAATGCTGGGCTATGATATGGCATACAATGCGTTTATTAACGACGGTAATAACCGAATAATTCTTTGCACTGACGGTGTCGCAAACCAGGGTATCACCAAAGCTGAAGATATACTGAAGAAGGTTGAGGATTACAAGTCAAAGGGAATAACATTAACAACACTGGGCTTCGGAATGGATAACTTTAATGACATTTTCCTGGAAACACTTGCTAATAAGGGTGATGGAAATTATGCATATATTGATTCTCTGGATGAAGCAAAAAAGATATTTATTGATCAACTGGCGGGAACACTGGAAGTTATTGCAAAGGATGCAAAAGTGCAAATAGAATTTGACAGGAACAGTGTTGAAAGTTACAGGCTAATCGGTTATGAAAACAGATTACTTAAGGATAAGGATTTTAGAAACAACGGTGTCGATGCCGGTGAAATAGGTGCAGGGCATGCTGTTACAGCTTTATATGAAGTAAAACTAAAAAATAGTATTGCTGAGTATTTAGGCAAAGTAAGTCTCAGATATAAAAATCCTGAAACCAATAAAGTGACAGAAATGAATAAAAATATTAAGTCATCATTGACCCGGGACAGTTTCTACAATGCAACCCCACGATTCAGATTTATTACAATGGTTGCGCAGGCGGCAGAAATTCTTAAGGGAAGCCCGTGGGTCAACAATACCAGTCTTGAGGACGTTTACGAAATTCTAGAGAGTGACATAAATGACCTTAGGTTAAGCAAAGAGGATTCAGAGTTTATTGATTTAATAAAATCTGCTATTAATTTAAAAACAGATAACATAAAAAACAGATAACATAAAAATCAGGGATGAATGTGAACCCCATTCATCCCTGATTTTCTGTAATTCATTTTTTTGACTTTAAAACAATGTCATCATCCTTCATCTGAAGCGGCATAGTACATATTACTATATGCTTGTGTTTGATCAGCTGCCTTTGAAGTATTACTCTGGTATGATTATGGAGAACATTATTCCACCATCTTTTTACAACAAATTGCGGTAGAATTACAGTAATGATATCCCCTTTTTGATAATCATACTCTGCTGATTCAATGAACATCAGAAGAGGTTCAACTACCTTTCTGAAAGGTGAATATTTTACTATTAACGGTATATCTGTATCGACCATGTTGAATTTTTCACGAACCTTTTTGCCTTGCTCTTCATCAATGGAAACATTAAAGGCTACTACATTATCTGAAATTGTCCTTGCATATCTTAATGCACGTAAACTTGCCTTGTTGATGCTTGCTATGGGAACTATGACCCTGTTTCTGTATACATCACGGGGGATACTTACTTTCTTTAATTCCTCAGGAGATACCTTCAGCTGTTTATGCAGCGCTGTATAATGTTTTTTAACCTTAAGCATCATAAATATCATTATGGGGATAACAATTACTACAATCCAGGCACCCATTGTGAATTTAGTTATAGCTATAATAATTACTATGATAAAAGTAACTAGGGCTCCAAACCCGTTAATTACAGCTTTTACAACCCATTTACCTTCTTTGGCTCTTATCCATTTACAGAACATCCCTGCCTGAGAAAGTGTGAAGGAAATAAAAACACCTATAGCATAGAGCCCTATCAATCTGGTAACGTTTGCATTAAATATGATAATTAAGGCTGCTGCAATGGCGGAAAGAAATATTATCCCATTTGAAAAGCTTAATCTGTCACCTCTCATACTAAGCTGTCGTGGAACATAGCCCTCCTTGGCCATAACCGATATAAGATTAGGGAAGCCAAAATAAGCTGTATTTGCCGCAAGAACAAGAATACCAAAGGAAAGTGCAGTAATAATGTAAAATAAAACATTTTTTCCAAATATCATACCTGCAATTTGAATAAGCATTGCTCCCTTACTGGGATCTATGGGATAATAATTGGCTATAATGGAGGTTCCTCCAAAAACTATTAATACTAAAGTTGAAAGCAGAACCAAAACAGCTTTTGCATTTTTAGTAGCTGGCTCCCTGAAATTAGGAACTGAATTGCTTACAGCCTCAACTCCGGTAAGAGCAGCACAACCATTTGTAAATGCACTGAGAAGCAGAAAAAGAGATACGGGTTGTAGTGTCGTTTCTGCAAGCTCTAAGGGCTCTGGTTCATAACCCATAAAAATCTTAATTACACCAACAATTAGCATTAAAATGATGGAGAAAATAAAGAAATAGGTAGGAAGACTGAACAGCTTTGCAGATTCCTTAATCCCTCTAAGATTCCCCAGTGTCATTAGTATTATTACAAAAACGCATAAATAGACGGTATAAGGCTTTAATACCGGAAATGCAGAAACAATCTGATGTACGCCAGAGGCTATACTAACTGCTACAGTGAGTATATAGCTTATGCAAAGAGCAGAGCCGGCAGTTACGCCTGCCAATAAACCAATATTTTCTTTAGCAACCACGTAGGCTCCGCCACCGTTTGGATAGCAGTCTATTGTTTGCCTGTATGACAGAGTTAATACTCCCAATAACAATATAATACCTATGGAAATATAAGCCATATACTTAAATGCAAGCATACCAATAACTGGCAGTAAAACCAGCAATATCTCCTGCCCGGCATATGCTACAGATGAGATTGCATCACTTGAAAGTATAGGAAGTCCCCATAAAACTCCAAACTTCTCTCCTTTAATTTCTTCATTTTTAAGAGGTCTGCCAATCAGCAACCTTTTTATCGTCTTGTTCATTTCATAATCACCTGTACCATTCATTATTGTATAAGATTTCGAACAACATTATATTATTATAATTGATTATAGAATAAATTGTAAACTAATATCTATATAGTATTAGATTTCTCTTTTCTTTATTTAAAAATGTAGAAAATAATTTCAAAGTATTGAATAAATAATTCTATTTGTTATACTATATATATAACAAATAGAATTTAGGTGATAGTGTGTACTTGAAAATTGATTTCGAAAGCGAAAAACCTATTTACACTCAATTGATGGAACAGATTGTTGAGGGCATAGCTTTGGGTCATTTAAAGCAAGGCGAACCCTTGCCTTCGGTTAGGCAGATGGCGGAGGATATTGGTATCAACCTGCATACTGTTAATAAAGCGTATAGTCTTCTGAAAGCTGAAGGTTATATTAAGTTGGATAGAAGAAAGGGCGCCGTTGTTAATTTGAATTTTCAACAGACCAAGGAACAATTAATGGAGAAACTGGGTGATGAGCTGAAACCAGTTTTGGCTGACGCATATTGTAAAAAAATCAGTAAAGAAGAATTAGCCGAGCTTATAAATGAAATTTATAACAGGTTTGAAAAAACATAACAGAATCAATATAAAGTTTGGTTTTGTAATAATAAAATTTATTATGCGTAATGGATTATCCCAATTGCGTTCAAGAAGGGGTGCAATTATGAATATGTATCTACTGATCGTTAGTTATTTTATGGCAACTGTAATTTTTGTCTATGGCTTATTCTTGCAAAATATTAGTCAACTAAATAAGAAGGCTCTGTTTTATGGTGTCAGGATTCCCGTTGGATATGAAAATAATGAGAAACTTGTATTCCTTCATAAAAAGTATCAGCGTAATTTACTCCTTTGTTTTATAGTTTTTATGATTATGCTGACACTTGTTATAATTTTTGGCTCCGAGGAAATTGCTGTTGCTTTATTAGTGCCAGAAACATTATTGTCTCTGGCTGTAATAGCAGTAAATTACTTGGCTATACACAAAAGAATAAAACAAGTAAGAATTGAGGAGAAATGGACCTTTGATAAAAATGTAGTTATTATAGATACCAGTTATAGAAATAATAAAGAAAAGGAAGAGAGGATTACAGTTTCTTTATTATGGTTTATAATACCACTATGTATTTTGGTTACAACAATTATAGGGTTACTAATAAAAGTTGCTGTGATACCTGACAGTAATTCAGCCGAAGAATTTTATCTATTTAATGATGGTCTTTCAGCATTTACCATGGTTATATTACAGGCATTTTTAAACATTATCTTTTTATTTAGTCAATTAATAATAAAAAATTCCAAACAGAGTATAAATGGCGGAGTAATTGGTGAAATCAGACATAAAAGCAGAAGAATAAGATACCTGCTATCTGCCGGTCTTCTGATATTAGACATATATCTTAATCTTGTATTTATGCTTGTTGCTTTTTCAATGAGTAATATAGTAAACCAATCACTTATGAAATTCAGTTTACCAGTTTCAATATTTATACCTGTAATATTCAGCGCTGTCTTCATTATGGCAATATCGAAAACTATGAAGGAAGGAAAATATATCCCGAAATCAGATACCGAAACACAGGTTGTTAACAGAAATGATGATAAGCTTTATCTGTTCGGATCGTTATATTACAATAATAACGATCCTGCCCTGTTCGTTGAGAAAAGGGTGGGTATTGGATTTGCTCTTAACTTTGCAAAACCTGCGGCAAAAATATTTATGGGTGTTATTGCTCTTATAGTTATCGGATCTTTAGTCCTGGTGGCATTTATGCCGGGAATGACCTCAGAGAGACAGGTTGAAGTGAGTAGGGACTTGATTTCGATATCTGGAACTTGGGGTACTGATATACGGATGGAACAGATTGGAAATGTTACCATCAAAAATGAGCTTCCTGTGGTCTTGATGAAAACAAACGGAGCAGATATAAGAAACAAGCTCTACGGACATCACAAATTGAAAGGCTATAATGATGCATTGCTTTTTATTGGGGACCAAAATCAGCCATTTATAGCTGTCCAGCTAAAAAACGGAAAATTAATTTTGATCAATTATGAAGATGAGACTAAGACTGAGCTGCTCTATCAAAAAATAGTAAATAATTTTGATGCGGCCAGTACTAAAAATAAATGAGTTAATGTTATGTAGCAGTGCAATTTCATCTCTAAAAGTATTTTAAGAAGCTGTGGTGTAATTTATGGGAAAATGTTAAAATATTATAAGTATTTTGCATATGTTAGATCCATTTGATGAATGTTATAATGTTCTGATATCCTACATGAAAACTTATTAAATAGACGGAGTGAAATATGAAACATATAATCAGACTATTCAAACTGGCAAAACCCTGGACAAAATATCTTGTAATATCTACTATTGCATTATTTATGATTTCGGGGATTAACCTGACAGCACCGTACATAACCTCTAAGATTATAGCAATTATGGAATCTGGCGATTATAGAAAATCTATAGATACTATAATTATTTTGTCAATTTCGCTGTTGGGGTGCTTTGCACTAAGAGCTTTATTTCAATTCTTAAACAATTATTTTGCACATGTGGCATCCTGGAGTCTTGTAGCTCGTATACGAGGAATACTTTATGATCATTTTCAGAAGCTTTCCATGAGCTATTATCATGATAAGCAAACCGGACAGCTCATGTCGAGGGTAGTTAATGATACAAACACCTTTGAGAATCTTATTGCACATGCTATACCGGATCTAATAACAAATATCATAACGCTTGTTGGTGTGCTGATAATTCTTGTATTCATAAATCCGCTGCTAGCCCTGCTGGTCTGTATTCCCATACCATTTATAGCCTTACTTTCAATTGTTCTGCGAAAGATAAGAAAGTATTTTAAAGTCGGTCAGACAAAAATCGCCGAGTTAAACGCAGTTCTACAGGATAATTTTTCGGGCATGAAGGAAATACAGGTTTTCAACAAGCAGGAATATGAACTGGAGAAGGTTTCGGAAAAATCTGAAGAATACTCATCAGCTTTGATTAAAGCATTGTTTTATTCAGGGATACTGAATCCTGCCGTTAACTTTATTTCGTCAATAGGAACGGTTATTGTGTTGATAGCCGGACCTTTGCTGGCTATAAAAACAGGACTGAGCATATCCGAGGTTGTGGCCTTTTTATTATATCTAAATTTATTCTATACACCTATTTCAACACTGACCAGGGTGGTGGAGGATATGCAGCAGGCTCTGGCAGGAGCAGAAAGGGTATTTGAGGTATTGGATACCGATCCTGATATAAAAGATAAGCCCCAGGCTAAAAAGGTCGGAAAACTAACTGGCTCTATAGAATTCCAAAATGTGAGCTTTTCATATAAGGGAGATATTCCTGTGTTGGACAATATTAGCTTTAAAGTGAAGCAGGGGCAGATGATAGCCCTTGTTGGGCCGACAGGGGTAGGTAAAACTACAGTATCCGCCTTGATTGCCAGATTTTATGATCCTGACTCCGGTAAAATTTTAATGGATGGTATTGATATAAAGGATATAACGCTTGAGTCCCTTAGAAATCAGTTGAGTATAGTATTGCAGGATGTATTTCTTTTTAACGGTACCATAGCTGAAAACATAGCCTATGGCTGTCATAATTCAACTCAGGAGCAAATAGAAGAGGCTGCGGAAACAGCTTATATCCATGAGTACATAATGTCCCTGCCAGAAAAATATGAAACTGTTATCGGGGAAAGAGGCGTACGACTCAGCGGAGGTCAAAAACAGAGGATATCCATTGCCAGATCTGTACTGAGAAATTCACCTGTTCTTATTCTTGATGAAGCCACCTCAGCTGTGGACACCGAAACAGAAACGGAAATTCAAAAGGCTATCAATAAAATTGCAGGAACAAGAACTCTGATTGTTATAGCTCACAGATTATCAACTGTAAAGAGAGCAGACAAAATAATTGTACTTGAAAACGGTAAAATAGCCGAAGAGGGACAGCATGATGAACTGCTCGAGTTAAACGGAGTATATGCAAATCTTTGTAACATTCAAAGTTTGACGTAAACTATGAAAACATAATATTTAATTATGGAAAGAAGGCAAAAAATGAAAGGTAAGATTTCAAACTTTTGGTATTATTACAAAGTGTATGTATTTGTAGGTTTATTTATTTTAGCTGTTGCTTTTGTCCTGATAATGTTCTCAAAAGGTAACAGCGAGCCTGATATTCAGATCGGATATGTCACCGATGGAAGAGAAATTGGCGAGGATGCAGAAGAGGCTATAAACAGTCACTTTGAAAAGGTAATTCAGGATGTAAATAAGGATGAAAAAAAAATATTGGATTTTGTTCCGATGATGGGGCCGAGGGTTGATGTGGAATTTTCGGATGAGGGTGTTCAAATAATGCTAATGGATGGACATACGCTACAAGTATACAAGGAAAAAGGAGTTTTTGAGCCTTTGGATGAGTTTGTGGACAAGCATCAAATTGATATTAGTGGCAATGAAGAGATTATGGCGACTCCTCAGGGACAAAGCGAAAAGCATATATATGCCCTGCCAGTGAACCAAATTAAGTATCTGCTTGATTTTGGATTTCCTGCAGAAAATTATTATTTGACAATGAGAGTTGAATATGAAAAGAATGAGACTACTAAAATGAAAAACAAAAATGCATATAAAGTTCTTGAGAAAATGTTAGAATACAAGGGCTGAGAACACATAAAGCCAAGAATACAAAAGTATAGCAATAAGACTAAAATATAAGTATATAATAAAAAACTGCATAGAGGTACCTAAACACAGCAGCCGTTTAGGAATACCTCTTTTTTATTTGTCTAATTTATTATTGACAATGTATATCACTCTGATATAATAATATGTATCAGAGTGATATACATTACTAAGGAGATTAAAATGAAAAACAAAACCATGTATGCAATACTTGGGGTTCTCAGCCTTTTAGGACCGATGTCGGGCTATGATATCAAGAAATTTTGCGATAAAAGTATTTCTTATTTCTGGAATGAAAACTTCGGTCATTTATATCCGGTATTATCTCAACTGGAGGCAGCAGAACTTATTCAGAGAGAAACATCGGACGATTCATCAAGAAGGAAAAGCTACACTATAACTGAAAAAGGTATGGCTGTTTTAAAAAACTGGCTTATTGAACCTGTTGAGTATCAGCCCGAAAGATCGGAGCTGCTTTTAAAGCTTTCCTTCGGGAATCAGATGGAGCTTGGGAATACCCTGAAAATGCTTCGACAGGCAAAGGAAAGGACTAATGGAAAGTATATTCAGCTTAGTCAAATCCTTTCTTACTATCTAGAAAACGATGAAGCAAATTTAAAGCCTCAGTATCCATATTGGATAGTAACATTACGATACGGTATAAATTCTCTTGGGGCATCATTAAAATGGTTTGATGAAACAGAGGAATACTTAATAAATTATCAGAAAGAAAATGGAGGTGAAGGGGCTATATAGCCTTAATTTATGAGAATTGACGACGGACTGGCAATCCTTGAATTGGAACCAAATGTTCCGAATGTTACAGGTACTATTTATCCTGTGCTGGTATGGGATGATAAAAACACAATATTAATTGATACCGGACTGCCCGGTCAGGCCGAAACCCTTTTGGAACTTATTAAAAATGAGGGAGTACAGCCTGAAAAAATTGACACCATAATCATAACCCATCATGATATGGACCATATTGGAAGTCTCGCTCCCATTGTTAAATGGATTCGCACCCAAAACGATGAAAAATCTACTGTTCAAGTACTTTCCCACGAGATAGAGAAACCGTATATTCAGAGCGAGAAGTTACCTATCAAGTTTACTAAAGAAATTCTTGAAGAAATGCAGAAACAATTAGCTAAACTATCACCTGAGCAACAGAAGGAGTATAAGAGCACATTTTCCGAGAATAAACCTGAAGTAACCGGTATTGTGAACCACCAGCAGGAACTGCCTCTTTGCGGAGGTATAAGAATTCTTCATACTCCGGGACATACACCCGGGCATATATGTATTTACTTGGAAAAGTACAAAACCCTTGTTGCAGGTGACGTGCTGACTGTAAGAGATGGCAGGCTTTCGGGACCATTTGTTGACCAGACCTATGATATGGTTCAGGCGAAAAAATCTCTGGCTACCTTATTGGATTTGGATATTGAAGGGATGATTTGCTTTCACGGGGGACTTGCTGTTGAGGAAATAAAAAGTATAATTGCCGAGTATTTATAGCTGTATTGGTAACATATTCCTCATACTCCTGATAAACCATTGTATCGACTGAATATAAAGCTCTACCCTCGAATACATTAAATTACCAAACCATCTGGTTATATTTATGAAACATATGGTATAATTAGTTAGGTTTTTAAAAGGAGATTTGAGGAGGTTTAACATATATGGATCTGGGTGCTATTATTCCGATATTAGCAATAACTTTAATTTTCGGGCCGAAACTATTTCACGAAATAAAGGATTATTTACTGAAAAAGGAACAGTTAAAGGCTGAGGTAGAACTTAAGGCCGAAGCGTTACGGTTAAAGAACAGTCTCGAGCTTGAGAAATTTATTAACTCTGACAATATATTTAACACAAAAAATAATGCTACTACTGGACAAAATAATCCTTCGAATTCTGGTCCACAAAACGTTAATACAAACAGTGCTCAGCAAAATACTGTGAATTCAGGTATCGATGAAGAAAACAATGACAACCTTAATCAAAAAAGGAATTCACAATATGAAAGATATTAAAACAGTGTACCCTGAAGAAAAGTACAAAATCTATCAACGTCTATTATCTCAAATGCGATCGCTGCTTGAAGGTGAACAGGATGTAACTGCAAATCTGGCAAACGCCTCCTCTTTGTTGAACGAGGCTTTGAAGGACATTAACTGGGTTGGCTTTTATCTTATAAAGAATAACGAACTGATTTTAGGACCTTTTCAGGGGAAGGTTGCCTGTGTCCATATTCCCGTTGGGAAAGGTGTATGCGGTACTGCAGTGAGTGAGAACAGAACTCAGCTTGTGAAAAATGTTCATGAATTTCCGGGCCATATAGCCTGTGACAGTGCGTCAAATTCTGAAATAGTAATACCATTAAGAAGTAGTGGGAAGGTTGTAGGTGTTTTGGATATTGACAGCCCCTTAATAGGAAGATTTGATAATATAGATGCTTCTGAATTGGAAAAAATAGCTATGGTGATAGAAGAGGCATGTTACTGGTAAATAGTGAAATACAATAATTTTCGTAATAAATATTAGGAAGAGCTGAGAATCTGAAAACAGGTTTTCAGCTCTTTTAGTAATCAAGCTACTTGTTTCTCCAGGTACCGTCCTTACAGCAAACTGATTGAGAACCATCTTCGTTTTCAATTATAGAACCTACGGCATGCCTTTTGTGGTCATATACACAAAACGGATCCTTTCCTGCATTTCCGACAGGCTTTTGAGATACAGGTTTTACCTCGTTTTGCTCACTGATTATGTTTACTGAAATACTATCCTGCTTTTTATGATTTTGCATTATACCAATCCTTTCAGAAAATTTTCTTTTAATCCATATTAAAAACATTATAAATATATGTAGATTTCATTAAAAACATTCAAAGCACAAAGTAATTTAATCTTCATCATATATACATAAAATATTAATAAATTATAGGTATAATGTTTATATAGGCTGAAAAATTGGTATAAAGAATATTGAAAGGGGTGTGTAGCTTTGTTAGATTCCAGGAAATGTTTAGAAATATATGAATTCTGCCAGCAGCAGTATAAGAAGCTGGAAAAGAAAAATGGATATTACAGTCCAAAACATGATAAAGTTGTTATGGAACTTGCAGCTAAGGAGTTTCAGATGAGCGAAACTATTATTAATAAAGCTTTTGATTTAGCTGCACAGACGCTGAGTAAAAACAGTAAGGCAACTTCCGAGAGAATAATCAGAAATAAGTTAATAGGAAAGACAATTTAATCATAAAAGCATAAAAAAAGCATAAACGGATAGTTAATGCTTTTTTTATAATGATTTAATTACTTTAATCTGATACAATTAGAGTATAACGAGGCGAAGATGTCCCGTGCTTCTATAAGCAATTTCAGTTAAACCTTTGAGTATTAAATCGCATTCAAGGGGGGCCAATGAATTTTCAGGAAATAATAAACAAAATGACACTTGAAGAAAAAATTAAACTGTGTTCAGGTGCCGACTACTGGAATTCCGAAGCTTTTCCTGAGTATGGAATTCCTTCTATAAGAGTTAATGACGGACCTCATGGCTTAAGAATACAGGTAAATAAGAAGGACAATCTTGGAATTAATGAAAGCGTACCCTCCACATGTTTTCCTACAGCGTGTATGACAGGAGCTTCCTGGGATCGTGAGCTCATCAGGGTAATGGGTGAGGCTTTGGGCGAAGAAGCTGTTCAGGAAGGTACTGCAGTACTACTTGGGCCGGGAATTAATATCAAAAGAAATCCTCTTTGTGGGAGAAACTTCGAGTATTTCAGTGAAGACCCGTTTCTTGCAGGTGAACTTGGAGCAGCCTGGATAAATGGAATACAGTGCAAAGGTGTCGGTGCGTCTCTAAAACACTTTGCGGCTAACAGTCAGGAGAACCATAGACTCTGTTCTGATAGTATTATTGATGAAAGAGCACTAAGGGAAATATATCTGGCTGCTTTCGAAAATGCTGTCAAAACTGCCGGGCCAGCCACTGTTATGTGCGCCTACAATCTTGTTAACGGTACCTATTGCAGTGACAACAGATACCTTTTGACCGATATACTTCGCGGGGAATGGGGCTTCCAGGGTGTTGTCATATCTGACTGGGGTGCTACAAATGACCGGATAGCCGGATTTAAGGCGGGTATGGATCTGGAGATGCCCGGCAGTAAAGGGTATTTTGATGAAGCGGTTGCTTCGGCTGTTAAAGCAGGTGACCTTCCTGAGCAATATATAGATCAATGCGTGGACAGGTTACTATCTCTTATCTTTACCTGTAATGAAAATCTTACAATAAAATTAAACAATAAATATGATATTGGGAAACATCATGAGCTTGCCAGAAAAATAGCAGGTGAATCTGCAGTGCTTTTAAAAAATGATAATGGGATTCTGCCTCTTGATTTATCCGGAAAAATAGTGATAGTTGGTGAGTTGGCTCAGAAATTAAGATATCAGGGTACAGGCAGTTCAAGAATAACTCCTCATAAAATATCAAATGTATTGGATGGGTTTGACCAACATAATATTTCATATAATTACTTTAAAGACTATGATGATAACGTAAAAACTGCAGATTACGTAATAATTGCCGTCGGCCTAACTGACGACTTTGAAAGTGAAGGCTTTGACCGCAATAATATGGATCTCCCCGAGAGCCATATTAAGCTTATTGATGCTGTGGCAGAAGTCAATCATAACATTATAGTTCTGCTATTTGGAGGTTCGCCTGTAACCATGCCCTGGATAGATAAAGCCAAGGCGGTTCTGAATATGTATCTGCCCGGTCAGGCAGGCGGACTGGCGGGAGTAGATATCTTAACCGGAAAAGTGAATCCAAGCGGTAAATTGGCTGAGACCTATCCCTTAAAATATGATGATGTGATAAGCTCGGAAACTTATGGAATCAACCCGAAGCAGGTATTGTACAAGGAGAGTCTTTATGTAGGCTACAGGTATTATGAGAAGGCGGGAAAAGATGTGCTTTTTCCTTTTGGATTTGGGTTAAGCTATACGGAATTCACCTATTCTGATATATTAGTGACAGGCGAAGCACCTGATCTTACTGTAGCATTTAAAGTAAAGAATACTGGTAAGCTTCCCGGGGCAGAAATAGTCCAGCTCTATGTTGGAAAACCGCAATCAGGTGTTTTTGCTCCCAAAAAGGAACTAAAGGGTTTTGAAAAAGTATATTTACAACCTGAAGAGGCTAAAAAAATTAAATTTGAATTAAATAGTAGATCCTTTTCATATTATGATATTGATAAAAAGACTTGGATTGTTCAAAATGGTCAATATTCAATTAAAATTGGAGCCTCAAGCAAAGATATACGGCTTGAAGATACAGTTGAATTTAATAAAGCGGCTGGACCAGAGTGTACAGCTAAGCTGCGGGTCCCAGTACAAAAGCAACTGCTTCAATGGTATTACAAACCTGAGGGGATGCCCTCAAAGGAGGCGTTTGAAGCATTAACAGGCTATCAAATTGAACCCGTCACCAATAAAAAAATGGGAGATTTCGATTTAACCTGCACAATATCCGAAATGATGGAAAGTCGTTTTATCCGGATGGTATATAAAGTAATTGAATTATTAATGGGCTGGAGGAATGGAGGAATTAATTATGCAAATCCAAACTTTAAAATGATGATGGAATCAGCTGTTAGCACACCTATAAAGAATTTGATTTTAATGGGTGATGGTCTTTTACCGCCAGGACTGGCAAGATTTTTAGTACTTACTGCCAATGGCCACTTCGTCCGTGGAATCTTGTCAATTATGAAAAATGAAGCAAAAACACGATAATAAGACGTTGAAGAAGCTTGGAGATTCCACCTGCTAACAAAATATTGCAGTAACTGAAATACATCTATTTCAATTAAAATACAAGGCAAAGTGCATTTGATTATTAATTACTAACTGGCTATAATGTATCTATGCCGGTTGAAGGAAAATATTAGCAATGCTATAAGATGCTGTGAGGTGATTTTATGTATTATTTTTATTTAGTTTTATTTTCTGTAGGTGTCCTCTATACCTTTGTATCACTGATAATCAGCGGTTTATCAGGCGCTTTCCATGGAGGCGGGGATGTTGGCTCTGGTGTCGATGGACATTTTGGACATGATGGACACGTTGATATGGGAAATGCTCACGGAGATGCCGGTCATTTAGGTCATAATCCTCAAGGAGGTCATGGAGAAGTCAGTAATCATGCCAGTGATATGCACGGTGGGCATGCTCACGGGGATGCGAGTGGGGGGAATAGCATACTATCCAAGTTTACTATTTTGCTAAACCCATTAGTAGCAGTTTCATTTTTGACTGTTTTCGGTGGACTTGGTATTATGGGAGTGAAAATTACTGAATGGGATTCAATCATAGTATTTGTCGGCGCTTTGGCAGCAGGTATTGCAGTGTCGGTTCTATTGTATAATTTTGTGGCTAAGCCCATTTACAGAAGTGAGAATTCCTCTGATGTTTCGAGAGCAAAATTAATTGGAACACCTGCTGAAGTGACAACTGATATCCTTGAATGTGGCTATGGAACAATAATATATACCGTAAACTCAATCAAATACACCGGGCCGGCCAAGCACATTGAAGATAAGCTGGTTAAGCAGGGGCAGAAAGTTGTAATTTGTAAGATTGAAGACAATACATTTTACGTAAGTGAGTTATCAGAAATACTAAACTAGTTAACAGCTTTTACATTTATGCAGTAATCACTCATACCGGTATTTATTTGTACAGGGTGATTCAATTAAATGTAGGAGTTGAATATAAAAAAAAGGAGAGTTAGAATGGATTTTTCAGTGTTTTTAGTACCCGTAATAATAGTTGTGGTAATAATCATTTTACTTTTGACGTTTATATCTATGTACAAAAAGGTTCCTCAGGATAAAGCCTTAGTAGTAACAGGCTTCAGAGGAAGAAGGGTTATAACAGGCGGCGGTGGAATTGTTGTTCCGATGCTGGAAAGAACTGATAATATTTCGCTGGAAAACATGCAAATCGATATCAGAATTGATGGAGCACTAACCTCTCAGGGTGTTGGAATAGTTGCAGACGGTGTAGCCGTTGTTAAGGTTAAATCGGATAGGGACTCAATCCTGTCAGCGGCTGAACAGTTCAATACCTCAAAGGGGCTGGACTACATGCTTAGTGTTATAGCTAAAACAACACAACAGGTCCTTGAAGGTAAACTACGTGAGATAGTATCCAGAATGACTGTTGAAGAAATATATAAGGACAGGGAGACTTTTGCATCCCATGTTCAGGGCGTTGCAGCAACCGAGCTACAGAACATGGGTCTCGAGTTAAAGGTATTAACGATTAAGGATATCTCTGACAAGAACGGATATCTTGAAGCGCTTGGTAAGCCAAGAATTGCTGAAGTTAAGAGAGATGCTCAAATAGCTGAAGCAAATGCAACAAAAGAAACAAAGATTAAGACAGCTGAGGCCAACAGAGAAGGTGAAGCAGCAAGAATCCAGGCTGAGACACAGATAGCTGAAGCCAATAAGGAAAAAGAGCTGAAGGTTCAATCCTACAATAAGGATCAACAGACTGCTAAGGCTGATGCTGATTTGGCATATGACATCAAGTCCAACATAGTTAAGAAGGAAGTTGCCGAGACTGCCATGCAGGTTGAAATAGTCAAAAAACAAAAGGAAATAGAACTTGCCGAGCAGGAAGCTCTAAGAAGAGAAAAGGAACTTGAAGCTACAGTTAAGAAGCAGGCTGATGCAGAAAACTATCAGGCTACAAAAGTAGCTGATGCAAGCAAGTACAGAGAGGTAGCAGCAGCAGAAGCCAGAGCCAGAGCAATAGAAATGGAAGGTGAAGCTAAAGCTAAAGCCAAGAGGGCTGAAGGTATGGCAGAAGTAGAAATCATCAAGGCAAAAGGTGAAGCAGAAGCAGCCGCAATGGCCAAAAAGGCTGAAGCCTTCAAGATGTATAACGATGCTGCTGTAACTCAGATGATTATTGAAAAATTACCTGATATAGCCCAGGCCATAGCAAGTCCTCTTGCTAAAACCGAGAAAATCGTCATCGTTGACAATGGTAACGGTGGAGAGGCCAAGGGAGCAGCAAAGGTTTCAGGTTATGTCACAGACATAATTTCACAGCTCCCGGAAACGGTTGAAGCCTTGACAGGAATGAATGTATTGGATCTTTTGAAAAAGAATCCTCCAATTATTCAGGAGTCAAAGCCGATTGATAGTGACAAAATATAAACTTAAGGTTTAAATCAATAAAATTGAATTAATTTGATAAGATAAAAGTTTATAACCCAAAAGTAAAATTAAGAAGTCAGCTGATTCAGTAGGATTAGCTGACTTCTTTTTCGTTGTAAAAATTTTTTTATTCAGGTTTCATTATTTTTTATTGTGACAGTTTTGGAGAGTTCAAATAGCATATCTGGATTAATATTTATATTAAAATTCAGTATTTCATAATATTTCATTGCTTTACCATCAACTGATATTTCGTGATTTCCTTTTACCAAATTTGCTTGTTCCAACTTTCTTAAGTGCAGATAAAGAAGTGGCCTGCTGATGTTGACCATTCTTGCAAGTTCGCTGACATACTGTCTGTTCTGATGTAATATACCTAAGATTTTTATTCTAATAGGATGAGATAGGGAATCACAAAGCGTAATAAACTCATCACCTGAACTACAAAACTTATCAAAGGGTTTGGTAACTTGTGACATCTTATTCAACTTCCTTAAGCAGCTTCTCTATAGAGCTGACTTTTTCTTTTAGTTCTGACAATTCCTCTCTGATTTCATGATTTGATATTGTCAAATTGTTTGCCATAGCTTTATAGGTATTGAAATCGTATGACTGATTTTTGTTTTTTGATTTTGTAACTGTCACAACTACAATAACGGCAGCAACAGCTAAAACAATAAAAATAACAGCCGCAATGAATAATAGAAAAATCAAACTACTCATAATGATACCTCCACTGAATTCGCATTTTTATTTTTTGCATAAATGGTAACTAATACCTTTCACCTGTAATAATTTTATTACAGGTGAAAGGTATTGTCAACATCAATGAATTGTGTACAGTTTTCTTTTGACTTAATATACCCTTTCAGTTATACTAATTTTCGGTGAAATAATGTTGAACATAGTTGATGTTATAGATGTTATATAAGTTATTTATGAAAGATTAGTTTAGGAGGTATGTAAATGAGTATATTAACGGTAGAAAATGTAAGCCATGGTTTTGGAGCAAGGAAAATTCTAGAGGATGCCTCCTTTCGACTTCTAAAGGGTGAACATGTTGGCCTTGTAGGGGCTAACGGGGAGGGGAAATCCACTTTTTTAAATATTATTACAGGTAAGCTTATGCCTGATGAGGGAAAGGTTGAATGGTGTAACAGAATCACCACCGGCTATCTCGATCAGCACACAGTATTGACACCAGGTAAAACCATTCGTGAAGCGTTGAGAGAAGCATTTCAGTATATGTTTGACCTTGAAAAGGAAATGCTTGGGATTTATGAAAAAATGGGAGTTGCCTCTGAAAGTGAAATAAATGCTATGATGGAGGATGTAGGGGATATCCAGAACGTTTTAGAACATAATGGCTTCTATATACTAGATTCAAAAATAGAAGAAGTAGCAAATGGTCTGGGCCTGGGAGATATAGGTCTGGAAACAGATGTGGGTAATCTTAGCGGTGGTCAGAGGGCTAAGGTTCTGCTGACAAAATTATTGCTGCAGAGTCCTATGATAATGATACTTGATGAGCCTACTAACTTCCTTGACGAGAATCATATCACCTGGCTGAAAAATTACCTCAAGGAATACGAAAATGCATTTATCTTGGTTTCACATGATATCCCTTTCCTTAATGATGTTGTAAATGTAATCTATCATGTTGAAAATGCGGTGTTAACAAGATACTCAGGAAATTATGACGAATTCCAGAGAATGTACCAGCTATCTAAGCAACAGACCATGCAGGCCTATGAAAAGCAACAGAAGGAGATAGAAAAGCTGGAGGATTTCATAGCACGTAATAAGGCTAGAGTTGCAACCACCAACATGGCCAAGAGCAGACAGAAGAAACTGGACAAAATGGAGATTATAGAAAAGGTTAAGGAAAAAGTAAAACCTATTTTTAAATTCAGAGAAGCCAGAGCCCCCGGAAGGTATGTGTTCCAAACGCACAACCTCATTATAGGATATGATACCGCACTTACCGGGACTTTGAACATATCCCTGGAACGTGGGCAAAAGGTTGCAATAAAAGGCGTTAACGGTCTGGGCAAATCTACATTACTGAAAACACTGCTGGGAATACAAAAACCTTTTGCCGGTGAAGTGAAGCTGGACGATTACCTCTATCCCGGATACTTTGAGCAGGAGTCTGAAAGGTACAATACAAATACGGCACTGGAAGAGGTCTGGAATGACTATCCCGGTATGTCAAATGCTGAAGTGCGTGGTGCATTGGCTAAGTGTGGATTGACTACCGAGCACATCACCAGCCAGATGATGGTTTTAAGCGGTGGTGAAAATGCCAAAGTACGTCTTTGTAAACTAATGCTTAAGGATGTTAACTGGCTTATACTTGATGAACCTACAAACCACCTTGATGTGGATGCAAAGGATGAACTTAAACGGGCTTTGAAGGAATTTAAGGGAACAATTCTTCTTGTATGCCATGAACCTGAGTTTTATCAGGACTGGATAACAGATGTATGGAACGTTGAAAATTGGACTACAAAAATAGTATAGGAATGTTTGCACATATTTGATACTTAATGAGATAGTATGCTGATATAAAAGTGACTGGAGAAATCCGGTCATTTTTTATGTCGCCCGAGATAATATATATCAGATTTTATAAAAATGAGAATGTTCTCATTTTTATATTGACAATTTTTTTTTATCATAATAAAATAGCATAAAATGAGACTTCTCTCATTTTATGCTAAAGGAGTGATTTTAATGCCAAAAGTTAATAAAGACTATATTGATAACAAAAGAATGCAAATACTGGATGCTGCCCTTATGATATTTCAAAAGAAACCCCTTTATGAAATGACAATGCTGGACATTATAAAGAAAGCAGGATTAAGTAAAGGAGGGATATACAGGTATTTTAGTGACATAGATGAAGTTTTTATAGCATTAATCAATAGGGAGACCTTGCAAAACAATTATAAACATAGAATTGATGAAATATTGAGAAGTTCGGATACTTCAAAAGCTGCAATAGAAGCATTATTTACTTTCCTGGGAAACTATATTGACAATAGTCCTGTAATACTTGGTAAAATTCAATTTGAACTCACTGTTTATTTAACTAACCATCCGGAAAAGGCAGATAAGATTATGAATAGACTTACAGAACAGGAAAACGGCCAATACCTTGTAAGTGTACTTTTTAATAAAATATTGGATGGAGTAAATAAGGGGGAGCTTACACCAGCTTTCCCGATTCAGGATATCTTTAGCTATATTACGACTACCATCGATGGAGTGGTTAATAAAATGGTATTACAAAAATGTTATGGTGATGCAAATTATAATGATACACACAAAATAGATGTTATAAAGCTTTTTAGATTTTTATCATATTCTGTTTTAAATATGTTAGTTGAGGAGAAGAAGGAAGTATTAAAGGAGAACAATGCATGAGGAAGAAGCATATAAAAGAGGTCTTGATTTTCTTTATAGTTACACTGTTCTTAAGCCTATTTGTTTTTTGGGGACCAATTGCTTTTTATAAAATTCCTGCCATAGGCTTCAATAACGGTAAACAAGGTCCGGTTTGGGCTATTACGTTGTTCATAATAGGAGGTTTTATACCTTCGTTGACTGGAATAATTCTTACTGTCCTTTTTGAAGGCAGAAAACAGGCTAAACGTTTATTAATGGAAGCATTTCATTTTAAAATCGGATTAAAGTGGTTTGTTGCTATTAGTCTGTTCGCACTATACTTTGCAGCAGCCTGGATAATCATCTATTCAGCATCAGGGGGGCACTTTGATTATTCAAGATTTTTTACTATGCTGCCTACTTTTGTCCCCCTGCTCATGCTGGGCCCATTATCTGAAGAATACGGTTGGAGAGGCTTTGCCCTTAAGAGGTTAATAAGAGTAGTAAATCCTAACATAGCAAGTTTAATAATTGGTTTGGTTTGGTCTATGTGGCACTTACCGCTATTTTACATGGCGGGCACCAATCAGTATGAACACAATCTATCGTTTGCATCCTTTCTGGTATCGGTTACATGTAGTTCTTTTATATACACCTATATTTATATTAAAACAAATCAAAACCTGTTTACAGCAGTTTTCTTCCATTGGTTATGTACTTTTTTGTCCGATGTTGTACTGGGTGGTGTGGTAAGATCAGATTTATTTAGTTCTTTGGAATTTATGCCCGGACTTTTAATTGGATTAGTATTTGCTTATATTATGCATAAGGAGAAAATCTCTCAAAACAGGTCCCATGGCTTAAATACATAGGATTTAAAAAGTAATTTTTAATGATTTCACAAGCATAGATGAGGTATTAGGCGATGATAATGAAGTAAATATCCAGATCATTGAGGAGAACTAAGCATATGAATTGAGGAGAACTAAGCATATAATTAATAAATTAAAATAACGGAAAAATTTTTTGGATTAACAGCTTGAATTCAGAACATTAGTGATGCTGCAATAACCAAGCTATCAATGCTGACGTCGCTTAAAGTTCGGTTTATGGTAATGGTAGATACCCTTTAAGGGCAACAATAACTACCAAAAATTGAGAAATAAAAAGTGTTGACAGAGTGGTAGCAGGCATGTTAGCATAGTCAAGCTGTCAACAACGGCAACACTTAAACAGCTCGGTTTAAGGTACATTGATTACCCAGCAAGGGCAACAATAGCTACCATAAATAGAGAATAAAATAAGTGTTGACATATTGGCAGCAACGTGGTACCATAGTTAAGCCGTCGCGATAAGCGGTGTGCGAACCTTGAAAGTCAGCAACAGAAAGACTTTTAAGGAATCAAGATAGCAGATACGAGTAGTACAGGTAAGACAAGTCTCGAGTAGCGGAGTTTATGTGATAAATGAGCAACGCAGAGTACGAAGTCTGACACCGTAATACCAAGGAACCAAAGGTTCAATGTATATAACATCTTGAAATGGACTTTGAAAAGTAAACAGTGACAAATACATGCAAATGTGAAGAACAATTAAATTGTTCTTTTGTAAAGGACTCAAATCAATTTCGAATCTTAACAGATTCATGAGTACTAAACCGAGAAATTC
>JAEYWA010000165.1 GCA_023431385.1 Bacillota bacterium
AAATGAAATTCTAATGCAAATCAGAGCTTCTAAAAAAATACAAAATGAAGTTTCACTACAGGATCCGATAGGAATCGATAAAGAGGGCAATGAAATTACATTAATCGATCTGATCAGTAATGATTCAGAATCAGTAGTGGATGAGGTTGAACTGAAAATGCAGGTAAAGCGGTTGTATAGTAAGATGAAGGGTACACTTAAAAACAGGGAGAAGATAGTTCTGGAGTTGAGGTACGGGTTACTGAACGGAACGAGTAAAACTCAGCGTGAAATAGCTAAAATGCTGGGAATTTCAAGATCCTATGTCTCAAGGATAGAGAAAAAAGCAATTAAAAAATTAAGTAAAGAATTAAAACCTGAAGGCTGCCATTAGGGCGGCCCTCTTTTTTATTATTTGAATTAAACCTTTGTATTATGAGTATTGACTTGTGCTTTTATTAATTTTCTTCATTAATTAATTCATGATGTTTTACATAACAGAGATAGTATATGGGAAGTTATGGTATAATGTTGGAGGGAAGAATACTTCACTTAGTGTGTGGGAGGAAAAGGAAGATGGGTGAACTTGTCAAATTTGAAGTTAAAAGACTACAAAAGCTTCAATTGGTGGGAAAAGAACTAAGGTACAACTTAGAAGCACATATGAAAGGTGATAATCGAATTCCTGCTTTTTGGGATGAATGCTTTTCAGACGATACATTTTCAATACTTGAAAAGCAGGAGGAGTTTGTTTATGACAATGCATATGTAGGAGTAATGCTTGACTGGGACAATGGGGATGGTGACTTTTCCTATGTAGTGGGTATGTTAATGAAAGACGGCTTATCTGTTCCGGAGGGCTATTACTGTACAGATATAGAAGAAGCAGATGTAGCAATAGGATGGATAAAAGGTAAAAATACGGCTGATGTTTGCTCTTCGGCTCATTCTCTAACTGAGCAGGCTCTTAATGATAGAGGATTTAAGTGTAACAAAATGAAATGGTGTATGGAATTGTATAATTGTCCACGATTTACGACTCCTGATGCTAATGGGGATATAATACTCGACTACTATATTCCAATTAACAATCTCTAAATATATGTGCTTATACTTAACTGATAAAATTAAAGCTGTTGACTTTTATTTCAATCCAAATATAGTATAACCTATACAATGTAAAGTCTGATTATATGGGAGTAGATAATGTCGGAAAAGAAATTAACTATAAAATTATTAAATGGAGTATTCGGTGTTTGTAAATTATTCAATGAAGAGAAATTTCCTGAATGGGCTGTAAACCGTCATTTTTATGCCGTTACTAAGACAACTGATGAATTGTCAGTGGTATGTTTACAGGAGGATATTCCGGACAATGAGCAGTGTGAAAGGGATTGGAGGCTCCTGAAGGTAATGGGGATATTGGACTTTTCCTTAATCGGAATAATTTACTCCATAAGCGAAGTACTTGCTGAGCACAAAATTAGCATATTTGTTATATCTACATATGATACTGATTACATAATGGTAAAGGATAAGGATATTGAGAAAGCTTTGAAAGCTCTGTCTGAAAAATACGAAATCATAACTGAATAAAATTAGAGGATAGATATATTACATTCATTAGAGCTTACGTACCAGTAAGTTCTTTTGTTTTTTAATAAATTATAACAATAAAGTGAACCTTTTATTTTACAACGACAATGTATAAGTGAATGGCCATTTATGATTATAAAAGTTTGAAAGGAGTAGTTCCTTGGATATTACAGAGGTTGAAGAGCTTGTAAGTACGCATGGCAAGGCAGTTTACGGTTTTTGTTACAAGCTTTCGAAAAATAAAACAGATGCAGATGACTTATATCAGGAGACCTTTCTTAAAGCGATGGAGCTTTACTTTAAAATTGATAGCAAGAATAACCCAAAAGGATTTCTAATTTCTGTTGCAGTTAGGCTTTGGAGGAATAACCGCCGAAAATATGCAAGACGTAACAGATTAGCTCCTACAGAAGAACTGACTGAAAATATAAGCAGCAGTTATATAAATCATTCCGAAGTGTCTCCCGAGAACATTGTTATTTCCAATGAACTTAGGAATAACCTTCTGACCGCGGCAGATAAACTTAATGACAAATTAAGAATACCCTTGTACATGTATTACACTGCAGGAATGTCCAATGAGGACATTGCAGCAGCACTTAGAATACCTTTGGGAACCGTAAAAAGTAGGCTTTACAAGGCTCGAAAGGTATTGAGAAATATTTTGGAGGTGGAATCTGAAGCATATGAAAAAATTTGAACAAGTCGACCAGATTTTAAAGCAGACTCTTTCCTCAACAGTTGAGCCAAGTAAAGAGTTAAATCAAAAAATATTAAGTCAGCTTAAGGAGATTGATAATATGAAATATAAATCCAAAAGAAGAGTAATTGGATCGCTTATAGCTGCAGTTATTATACTCGCAATGTCAGCAACTGCTTTTGCAGCATGGCAGCTGCTTAACCCGAAACAAGTTGCCGAACACTTCGGAAATCAAACACTTGCAAAGGCCTTTGAATCAGAAGGTGCTGTGGAAATAAACAAGTCAATTAGTTCATACGGCTATAATATAACACTTCTAGGCGTCACAACTGGTAAGAACTTAAGTGACTTTAAGAGTTCGGCACAGAACATCCTTTTGGACAGAACCTATGCAGTGGTCTCAATAGCTAAAGAGGATGGCAGTAAAATGCCAAGTACATCGGACGAAGCATATGGTGATCCTCCATTTTTTGTGTCCCCTCTCATAAAAGGTCAGAAGCCATGGCAGGTTAACATAGCTTCAATGAACGGGGCTTACATCGAGTGCGTTATAGATGGAGTTATGTATAGACTGTTGGAATGTGACGGCATTGAAATGTTTGCAGACAGAGGACTATTTCTTTGTGTAAGTACTACCAGTTTCTTTGATATTAATGCGTTTAAGTATGACGAAAAAACCGGAGAGGTTACTCCAAAATCTGATTTTGAAGGGGTTAATGTGTTGTTTGATCTACCACTGGATGTAAAAAAAGCTGACCACGAGAAGGCTGAGAAATACCTTAAAGAATTGCTGGAACCTTCTGCGGATTCACCTGAAAAGGAAAAGAATAATTCTACAAATGGCCCGGTTGATGATACCAATAATTTACCTGACAAAAACACAGACGCAAAACTTGAAAATGAGCTGAAAAATGGTGTTATAATTCCCGAATCGGTAAAAGAGGTTACTTATGATAAAAATGGGATGGCATACTACGAATATAAAGGCAGTAAAATATCTTTTAAGGTTGAGTCCATATTTGATGAGGACAGGTTGGCGCATCAGAAAAAGCATTTGTAACAGATGATGGAGCTAAGCGTTCTGCAATCCAGTTTTACAGGGATTCCAAGGGTGTTATTACAGGAAAGGTAATACTGCTCGATAAATAACTTAATAACTACAAGCCAAAAGCCCAGATACTTCAAAAAGTATAATGGGTTTTTTGGTTTATTTACCCACAGTAAATATGAACAAACTGATAATTTTACACTATTCATTGCCTGATATATATTGTTATGTTATAGTTCAAATATATACCGTAACTGTATCTATGTCGATGAGGAGCAAATATCGTGAAACACACACTATATGATGTAAGAAATGTAACAAATTTGAAGAATATGCTGAATCAAAGTGCTGATCTATATGGACAGAAAGCAGCCTTCCTTTTAAGCAAAAATGGAACAGAGAAGAGTGTAAGCTACGCACAGTTTAAAGCTGATGTTGATGCTTTTGGTACAGCGCTGCATTACCTTGGTCTCAAGGATAAATGTATAGGTGTTATCGGAGAGAACAGATATGAATGGTGTGTTTCATACCTGGCAACAGTAAGCGGAACAGGCATAGCCGTTCCCATAGACAGGGAACTGAATATCGCAGAAATTGAAAATATACTACGGAGATGTAATGCAGATGCAATAATATATTCAGGTAAACACAGCGAGCAAATGAAAGATCTGTCCTCCATGGGATTATCGGTTAAACATTTTATTAATATGGATGCCAGTGAAGACAATGACTTTTATTTGTCCTTCAGAAGACTTCTTGATATGGGAGAGGAACTTATAGCTTCAGGTCAACAGAATTATATTAATGCCGTTATAGATGATAATTCTTTGGCGGTATTACTTTTCACCTCTGGTACAACAGGTAATGCAAAAGGAGTTATGCTGAGTCATAGAAATATCTGCTCAAATGTAGTTTCTGTGCGTTCCACAGTTCTAGTCGATACTAATGATACTTCACTGTCAATTCTTCCTATGCATCACACATATGAATGTACCATAGGATTTTTAGCTTTCATATACTCAGGAGCTACAATATCCTTCAATGAAGGGTTGAAATATATCGCGAAGAACCTGAAGGAGGTAAAGCCTACAATACTTGTTGTTGTACCGCTCATTCTGGAAAACCTATATAAAAAGATTTGGGCACAGGCGGCAAAACAAAAATATGGAAAACTCAAATTAAGGGCTGCTCTATTTATTACTACCTTATTGAATTACCTTTTCCATATAGATATTACCAAAAAAGTTTTTAAGCAGATACATGACAATGTGGGTGGAAGGCTAAGGCTAATTCTAACAGGTGCCGCAGCAATTGACCCAGCTGTATCCAAGGGGTTCCGCAAAATGGGTATCAAAGTCTTGCAGGGCTATGGTCTGACAGAATGTGCCCCGCTGGTAACCGGTAACAGAGATTACCAGTATAAAGACAATAGCGTTGGCAAACCACTGCCAGGGGTTGAGGTAAGAATAGATAAGCCTGATGAAAACGGTATTGGTGAAATCATTGTTAAAGGTGAGAACGTTATGTTGGGATACTACAAGGATGAGGTAGAAACCTGCAGAACCATTAAGGATGGCTGGTTTTATACTGGTGATCTTGGAACTGTAGACAAATCAGGATACTTATATATAACGGGAAGAAGTAAGAATGTAATTATTACTAACAATGGAAAAAATATTTATCCTGAAGAACTTGAAGCGTCTATAAACAAGAGCCCCTGTGTACAGGAGTCAATGGTTTCAGGGGAAGTGGATAATATTACAGGTGAAACGCGAATACATGCACAAATATTGCCGGATATTGAATACATAAAGGAAAAATTTAAAGGCATAAGTTTATCTAAGGACGAGCTTATGAACCTGTTCAGTGATATTGTAAAGAATATCAACAAAGATCTTCCTTTGTACAGGCGTATTAGAAAATTCACTCTACGTGAAAGCGAATTCATTAAAACAACAACAAAAAAAATTAAACGCTTTAATCCTGAAAATATCAGCAGCTGATTTTTAGGCAGTTAGTAAAGGGATGTCAAATTGAAAAGCTTCGGATTTCTTTATAAATATCCGCATTTTGCAGGTTGTTATGTTAAATAGCCAAGTTCAACAGTTTTTGTGGTTTGAGGTTATTTGGTTATAGAATTAAAATAAATAGGAGCATAATTTCCGAAATACTAATTATGCCCCTATTAGTTTATGCAACTATATTTAAAAGGCCGTGATACATTGTACTCTAAAAAAGAACTCCTTCGACTTTTCTTTCCTGCATTTATTGAACAATTTCTTTCTACAGCAATTGGTGTAGTTAATACTATGATGGTAAGCGGACTTGGAGCTTTTGCCGTTTCGGCAGTAGGTATTGTCGACTCCATAAATTTTGTTGCCATGAACCTTTTTCTTTCGGTATCAACAGGTGCTACAGTTGTTATAGCACAGCATCTTGGAGCAGGAAATCCTAAAAAGGCTTCAAACACTGCTGCACAGTCCATCGTATCTGTTTTATTACTGTCTGCCATTACAGGTCTGGGACTCTACATATTCGGACAGCAAATTATAGGATTCATGTTTGGTGATGCAGAACCTGTTGTTAAATCGGCGGCCTGGACATATATGACCTGTTCCGCAATATCATATCCGCTTTTGGGATTATTTAATATTTTTACAGGAATACTCAGGGCAAATAACAATTTTATTGCATCAATGACATCTATTATAATGTCCAATGTGATAAACCTGATTGTAGGAGCAATTTGCATTTTCCAATTGGATCTAGGTGTACTGGGAGCCGGTATAGGTCTGATTGCAGCCAGACTTACAGGTGCGGTGATTTTATTCTTTCATTTGATAAGAAGTCCCAAGATACACATAAAAAATGCTTCCTTTAAAGTTTCCTTAGGTATAATGAAACCGGTTCTCTATATAGGCGTGCCCGCTGGGCTGGACAGTCTGGTATTTAATGGAGGAAAGCTGCTGGTTCAGGCAATTGTTGCGTCACTTGGGACGGCTTCGCTTGCAGCCAACAGTATTGCCAGTTCCTTAAACTCAATAATTAATATTCCGGGTAATGCTGTCTCTATAGTTGCTGTCAGTATCATAGGCTATTATGCAGGAGCAGGGAATAAGCTGGAACTTAAGAAAATGATAAACAAGCTGACAGTATATGCTATGATTTTACTGGGGACTGTTTCCCTTATATTCCTGCCATTTGCATCTCAAATTCTTAAATTGTATCAGCCCACAGGTGATGTATTGACTATGGCTTTACACATAACCTATTTAACCCTGGCTTGTATTCCGATTTTCTGGCCGGCGGCTTTTATAATACCGGCTTGTCTGAGAAGCGCCGGCGACGTTGTATATATAACAGTAGTTTCCATTGCCAGCATGTGGATTGTGCGAGTTTTGGGAGGCTATTTACTGGTCAGATATACCAATCTTGGACTCATGGGGATATGGATAGCCTGGTGCTTGGACTGGGTTACCAGAGGGGTACCTTTTTACATAAGGGTGCTGAGCCGGAAATATGAGAAGTATTTGCCTTCCCAAGAGAAAGCAACTGTTTCTGATTAGTAAATTTTCACTTTATTAATAGAAAATTAAATTTCTTTTATTTTCTAATTTGAATATTATTTGAAATGTTTAATAAATAATAAATTTAATGATTGATAAAATTTATTCTATATGGTATACTAGCTAGCGGAAAAATACACACGCATTCCTCATGTAGAATTACACTGATTTCTATGCTTTAAGCTTGGAAAATTGTAATTGACTATGTTAAAGTGTCAGTGATAAGTCACTGTTGACAATGGGTGCGGAGGTATTAACTTTAACGGAGGTGTTTTTATTATGGCAGTTATTTCAATGAAACAACTTTTGGAGGCAGGTGTTCACTTCGGTCACCAGACAAGAAGATGGAACCCTAAGATGGCGGAGTACATTTTTACAGAACGTAATGGTATCTACATTATTGACCTTCAGAAAACAGTAAAGAAAGTGGACGACGCATACTTCTTCGTGAGAGAAGTGGCAATGAATGGACAGGATGTTCTTTTTGTTGGAACTAAGAAGCAGGCTCAGGATTCTATCAAAGAAGAAGCTGAGAGAAGCGGACAGTTCTTTGTTAACAACAGATGGTTGGGTGGTATGCTCACCAACTTCAAGACTATTCGTAAGAGAATAGACAGATTAAACCAGTTAAATGCTATGGAAGCTGATGGAACTTTCGAAGTTCTTCCTAAGAAAGAAGTCATCAAGCTTAAGAAGGAAATGGAAGATCTCGAAAAGAATCTTGGCGGTATCAAGAACATGAAGAAAATTCCTGGCGCAATGTTTGTTGTTGACCCACGCAAGGAAAGAAATGCGATTCTTGAAGCAAAGAAGCTTGGTATTCCTGTTGTAGCAATAGTTGATACAAACTGTGATCCTGATGAAGTAGATTTTGTTATTCCTGGTAATGACGATGCTATAAGAGCTGTAAAACTTATTGCAGCAAAGATAGCTGATGCTATTATCGAAGGACGTCAGGGCGAACAGCTTTCACCTGAAGCTGTTGAATCAGCAGTAGCTGATGAAATAGTAGAAGTTGCTGAATAATTTTGTATGAATTGATACATTACTAGGTTGTGTGCATAAAACACAATCTAGTAATGATCTTATATTTAAAATTAAATATTTATACCAATATACCAAAAGTTATTCTATTATATAAAAAAATTAATGGCACGGGTGATAAATAGATTTTTATCCCATTATGACATGGGATAATTTAGCTTGGCCCTTGTCGGAAAGTGAGATAATAAATGATTACTGCGGAAATGGTAAGACAGCTCCGTGAAAGAACCGGAGCAGGAATGATGGACTGCAAAAAAGCGTTGACCGAGACTAACGGTGACGAA
>JAEYWA010000282.1 GCA_023431385.1 Bacillota bacterium
CCCATTTTTGCCTTTGATTAAAAATGCGTTTCTTGATCCATATAAGTTTGCACTCTGAATCATCATATCTTTGAGATCATTGATTTTCCTTGTTTGGTAAATCGGTTCGGTTCTCATTGATTACACCTCTCTTAATTAGCAATAATGCTGTTATTTTAACCTGTTATGTCCCTCTAGTGAAACTATTCAGACGTTATACCAGTCCGATTATCAGATAATAGTGTATCTTACCTATATTACATTCAAACATATACTATAATATAAGTATATTTAAATTAAATCAATATATGAAGTAATAAAAATCATTTAATTTACCATTTATGTCTCTGTTTTATTCTGTAAATCCTACGTCTGGATATCTTTCTAAGAATCGTTCTGAGTATTAGAAAGCATATTACAACGGTTAAAGCTATGGTAATAAATTTAAATACAGGAGAGGCTGTAATTTTATTTACATAAATTTTTATTCGTGCCTGTATACTTTGATCAATTGTTCTTGAAGATACTATATCAACCTTTCCTACGTTAATACCATCAAGAGTATAGGCTATATTCCCCAGAACAGTACCCTTTGTTATTGGAGCCTTAAGATCATTTTTTATGGTAACCTTTTCGTCAATTTTCCATAAACTTTTATCATTTGGCAGTATGGCTTCCACCTTGCTGTTTGTAACAAGATCAAGCTGCCCGTCATCGGAAGCATCTTGAACTACAACTTTCTTTATTATTTTATTCCTGTCTACTATTATTTGGTTCGAATAATTTTCATACCCAGCACGGAGCAAAGTTTCAGAAAAATCAAATACAGTTCTTCCTGGTTTATTGTTTACACCTAAAACTACTGAAATAAGCTCCAGACCATCTTTATTAACAGCCGAAGCAATAAAGTTGGCACCTGCACGCATAGTTGAACCTGTTTTTAAGCCTGTTATGGTAAACTGATTTCTGTCATCTCCGGTTTCTGGACCATAATTATAGGACTGACCTAACATTTTATTTGTAGCATTAAGAATGTTCCATTTTTCATGTTTATTTGTTGGCGCAAGCATATCCAGCTTCTTTTGACCGACAATCTCTCTGAACTCAGGATATTTCCAGCATTCTCTTGCTATAATGGCCAGGTCTCTTGCAGTAGAAAAGTGATCTGCATCCTTTTCATATTCATCTATACCGCAGGGGTTTGTGAAGGTTGAGTTTTTTGCCCCCACAGCATAAACTGTCTTATTCATTTCATTAATAAACTCGTCCCTGCTGGAGGAAAGATTCTCAGCTATAATATTGGCAGTTTCATTTGCAGAAACAATAAGCAGTGCATGAAGCAAATCATCAAGGGTCATTTGTTCCCCAGGCATAATTCCTATATTCATACCACCTACACCAATGTCGGAAACTGCATCCTTGCTGGCTGTCATAACCTGACTAAGTTCACCTTTTTTAAGAGCTAAAAGAGCTGTAGCAATTTTGGTGGTACTGGCAGGTCTTAGTCTAAGATCCGGATTATACTCATACAATACACTTCCTGTTTTTGCGTCCATCAATATGTAAGCTTCAGCATCAATATCTAGATCCTTACAAAAAGCAGGTGAAAATTGAAATGCAAAAATTATGGCAAGTATTAATGTGATTAGTGCTTTCTTCATTTTTCCTCCTTGGTAAAATGCATCTCTGACATGATTCAAAAAACGAATATGTTTTTTAAATACAGTTCTTATATAAGTATAAATCAAAAACAATAAATTTGAAACATATTGGGCCTATTTGTTATTTATATAGATTTTTCCCAGATAATGTATTATAATGAAAATAATACATTATTATTTCTCTTTATTCACACTACCCCAATTTATTCACTTCCAAGTCAGGTGGGGTTGGTATAACTCAAACCACTCATTTATAAACCCGTTCCACTTTATATTTTTCGCTCTTGCTCAGATCATTCCATCAAGTCGAAACATATAAATACAATCCTCGATTAGAATATTATAAAACAAAATTAATACTTGGTCAAAAAACAGCCTGTAGTAAAATAATATGCAGGATAATCATGTTATGTTAACCTTTTTCTGTTTATCATCTAATATAAACTAATATAAATCTTAAGGAGGACATATGGAATTTTCTATTTTCGGTAAACAATACTGTATTAGTAAGTTTACATTTATTACAATTATGATTTTGCTAGTTTTAGGTTCAGGAGTATTAGGGTACTTTTTAAACTATGTTTATCAGCCATTTAATGAGCCGGTTGTTGAAAAAAAAACGCCTGCAGTACTGTCGGCGGTTGACGGAAATCCTCGGGGACCGGCTGAAGGCAGCGTGCCCACAGGGCAGCCTGAACAAACCGTCGAAAAAATCAAAGTTTATGTTATTGGCTGCGTTGCTAAGCCCGGAGTTGTAACGCTGAATAAGGGGGCGATAATCGAAGATGCCATAAATTCTGTCGGAGGGGCCACTGAGCAAGCAGATATGGATAACATAAATCTTGCTTATAGGCTTGAAGAAAATACCATGCTTAGAGTCAAAGCCAAACCTATTGCGGGAAAAGTTTCTGCTTCTGTTGAAACAAAGACATCGGAAAGCTCGGGTTCTATTTCAAAAACCGATTCTACATCAGGACTAATACAGGGCACAAATGGGAAGCAGGCCAAATCTTCCGCTGATACGGCTGCAATAGCCCCAACTACATCACAAAAGATGAATAGTGGAGTAGACATAATCAGTGACAGCCTGGGGTCGGTAATTGACGAGGAACAGGCTTCAGATGCACAGGGGGCAAGCCCAAAGAACAAGCTTGTAAATATTAATAAGGCCACCCAGGCTGAGCTGGAGGGTCTTCCCAACGTGGGGCCTGCTACAGCAAAGGCTATTATTGACTACAGAGAAAGGAACGGTGAATTCAAAAAAATAACCGATATAATGAAAATAACCGGAATTAAGCAAAAAACTTTTGATAAAATTAAAGACTATATTTGCATATAAACAAAAACCGGCCCTTTGGGCCGGTTGATAAAATAATTTAAAGGAGGAAAATATAATTTAATTTTCATACTAATTATATTACTTTAGCAGTGTAAATCAAATGGCATTAATAACCGATTTTATACGTCGAAAAATGTAAAATAGTATGCAAAATTAACAATCACTTTATTAATGTAGGTAATATAAAAACTGAAAAGAGGATATAGGTCATTAATAAAGAAACCGTTGGTATGAAAAAACCAATTAATATTAATTTAATCAGCCTTTGATGTCTTATTTTTTTATACCGTTTTAATCTAGAATTTCTCAATTATTGCCTCCGGAGATGTATTAAAAAGTGTCAGCTTTATTATTACCATAAAATCGGAATAGTAGTCAGAAACAAAAATCATTTAGAACCTATGCGTTAATAGGAGGGCTGTGCTATAATGGCTGTATAACACTGATGAATGGAGGATTACCGGGTAATACTGGTGAATTAAAATGAAATATATAAGGTTTTTGGTTAATGGAATTGAAAAGTACGGTGTATTAAACGAGAATGTTATAACAGAGTTAGAGGACAGTATTTTTGAAAACTCCGTATTGACTGAAAATAAATATAGTTTGAGCGATGTCCGGGTATTGGCACCATGTAAACCTGGTAAGGTTGTTGCTGTAGGACTAAATTACGTTGATCATGTTAAGGAGTTTTCAGGCAGGGAAATACCTGAAAATCCCGTTATATTTATTAAACTGCCCCATACGGTAATTGGACCGGGGGATTCAATAATTATCCCCAAAATATCAAAAAGAGTAGATTATGAAGCAGAGTTTGCTGTAGTAATAAAAAAATATTGCAAAAACATTGAGCCTGAGCAGGCGCCAGATTATATTCTCGGTGCAACCTGCCTCAATGATGTAACTGCAAGGGATATTCAGAGAATAGACGGGCAATGGATAAGAGGTAAGAATTATGAAACCTTCTGTCCCATTGGACCTTATATAGTAACCGGACTGGATTTCTCAAAATTGGACATAAAGCTTAGGTTAAACGGACAGGTTATGCAGCATGGGGATACCTCAATGCACATATTTAAAACCTACGATTTGATAAGCTTTATTTCAAAGGTTATTCCTCTTGAACCAGGAGACATTGTTACCACCGGAACACCAGAAGGCGTTGGTCCAATGAAGCACGGCGATTTGGTAGAAGTTGAAATTGAGGGAATTGGTACATTAATCAATCCTGTAGCGGCTTCTGAAGTTTAAAGCAGAATCAAAATATACAAAACATGGTAGTGCAAGGAACTTTGCTGAAGTATTGACACTTAAATTAGGTAAGAATATAATAAATTATATTGTTATATTGACAAAGGCGTTGATGAGAAGAGTAAGTAAACAAATGGGGTTTCAGAGACCGGATACAATAGCTGAAAGTAGCCGGACCAACACTTTACCGAAAACCACCTCTGAGCCTGAATCGGTGATTACGTTATAATCTGCGTATCATATGGATGATATGCACCGAGCTTCAAGTAGGGTGGAACCGCGAGACAACTCTCGTCCTTATATTAAGTCAATTTATTTGGCTAAGGACGGGAGTTTTATTTTTACTTCAATTTAAGTAGTGCTGAAATGGTGATAACACTTAAGCTTTTATATACAGGAGGTATTATGATGATAAAAGTAACATTAAAAAATGGAAACATTAAGGAATTTCAAGCAGGAACAAGTATAAAAGAAGTTGCAGAGAACATCAGTGCCGGATTGGCCAGAGTAGTACTTGCAGGTGAGGTCAATGGAAAAGTGAGAGATTTAAATTTTAAGCTGGTGGAGGACTGTACCTTGAACCTTCTGACCTTTGAGGATGATGGTGGTAGGAACGCGTACAGACATACTGCTTCACATGTGTTGGCACAGGCTGTAAAAAGAGTATTCCCGACAGTTAAGCTCGCAATAGGCCCGTCCATTCAGAATGGCTTTTATTATGACTTTGAAACTGATAATAACTTTACTCCTGAAGATTTAGCTATTCTAGAGAAGGAAATGGAAAAAATAATAAAGGAAGATTTACCTCTGGAAAGGTTTGCTTTATCAAGAGACCAGGCTGTAACACTTATGGAAGAGAAAGGCGAACCTTATAAAGTAGAACTGATAAAAGACCTTCCTGAGGATGAAGAAATTTCTTTTTACAAACAGGGAGACTTTGTTGACTTATGTGCAGGTCCTCACCTTCCATCTACCGGAAAAATCAAGGCCGTAAAGCTGATGAATGCGGCAGGCGCTTATTGGAGAGGTAATGAAAATAACAAGATGCTTCAAAGGATTTACGGAACAGCCTTTCCAAAGAAAAGCGAGCTGGACGATTATATTACAAGAATTGAAGAAGCTAAAAAACGTGATCACAGAAAGCTCGGAAGGGAATTGGATCTTTTTGATATACTGGATGAGGGTCCTGGCTTCCCGTTCTTCATGCCAAAGGGTATGGTACTTCGTAACCTGCTTGAAGATTTCTGGCGTTCAGAGCACGTAAAAGCGGGTTATCTGGAAATTAAGACACCAGTAATACTCAACAAGGAACTGTGGCTTAGATCGGGACATTGGGATACCTATAAAGAAAACATGTATACAGTTGAGATTGATGAGCAGGATTTTGCAATCAAGCCAATGAATTGTCCCGGAGGTATACTTGTCTTCAAGCGTAAACTTCATTCCTACAGGGATCTTCCACAGAGAATGGGAGAACTCGGACTTGTTCATAGACATGAGCTATCAGGAGCACTCCATGGACTAATGAGAGTCAGATGCTTTACCCAGGATGATGCACATATTTTTATGACTCCTGACCAGATCAAGGATGAAATCATAGGTGTTATAGATCTGATAGATAACTTCTATCAGGTATTCGGTTTTAAATACAATGTTGAATTGTCAACTAGACCTGAAAAATCCATTGGTAGCGATGAAATGTGGGAATTATCCACTGCTGCGTTGAAGGAAGCACTGGACTCAAAGGGGATAAAATATAAAATAAATGAGGGTGATGGGGCCTTCTATGGACCGAAAATTGACTTTCATCTTGAGGATTCCATTGGACGTACCTGGCAGTGCGGTACAATCCAGTTGGATATGAATCTGCCTGAAAGATTTGACTTAAACTATGTAGGCCCCGACGGAGAGAAGCATAGACCTGTTATGATTCACAGAGTTGTATTCGGAAGTATTGAAAGGTTTATAGCTATTTTGACAGAGCATTTTGCAGGTGCTTTCCCGACCTGGCTAAGCCCTGTTCAGGTAAAAATACTCCCCTTGGTTGACAAGCATCATGATTATGCTTACCAAGTAAAGGAAATGCTTGAGGATAAGGGTATAAGAGTTGAACTGGATATGAGAAATGAAAAGATAGGTTATAAAATCAGAGAGGCTCAAATGGAAAAGATTACGTATATGCTTGTAATCGGAGATAAAGAGACGGAAAGCGGCTCAGTGGCAGTCAGATCCAGAAAAGAAGGGGATTTGGGCAGTATGTCCTGCGATGGATTTATAAATAGAGTTGTTGGAGAAATTAGGAACAAGGATAAATAAAGATTAAGAAGCCTTAATACCATTCAATATATATAATAATTATTAAGGGCATAGGAGGCTATTATGATAAAAGTTACACTAAAAGACGGAAGTATTCAGGAATATGAAGAGGGTATTTCCATTCTGCAGGTCGCAGAAAGTATAAGTGCCGGATTGGCAAGAGTTTCTCTAGCAGGTGATGTGGACGGAAAAGTAAAGGATCTGAATTATAAGCTTGAAAAGGATTGTTCTCTGTCTCTCTTAACCTTCTCTGATGAAGGAGGAAGACTGGCCTACAGACACACAGCATCACATGTACTTGCACAGGCTGTAAGAAGACTGTTTCCAAGTGTTAAGCTTGCCATCGGTCCGGCTATAGACAACGGGTTTTATTACGATTTCGACGTTGAGAAGAACTTCTCCCCTGAGGATCTGCTTAAGATTGAGAAAGAAATGGAGAAAATAATTAAAGAGGATCTTCCGATGGAGAGATTTACACTTCCAAGAGAAGAAGCTATTAAGTTTATGGAGGAAAAAGGTGAACCTTATAAGCTTGAACTGATTAAAGATCTTCCTGAGGGTGAGGAGCTTTCCTTCTACAAACAGGGTGACTTTGTTGACCTTTGTGCAGGACCCCACCTCATATCAACCGGAAAACTAAAAGCTGTCAAGCTAATGAGTGCGGCTGGTGCCTACTGGAGAGGAAATGAGAAAAACAAAATGCTCCAGAGAGTTTATGGTACTGCTTTTCCTAAGAAGAGTGAGCTGGATGAATATTTAATTAGACTGGAAGAGGCAAAGAAGCGTGATCACAATAAGCTGGGAAGAGAGCTGGAGCTGTTCACAACGGTAGAAGAAATCGGACAGGGCTTACCATTGCTTATGCCTAAAGGAGCGAAAATAGTTCAGACACTTCAAAGATTTGTTGAGGATGAAGAGGAAAGAAGAGGCTATGTACTGACCAAAACTCCGCTTATGGCAAAGAGTGACCTTTACAAGCTGTCAGGCCACTGGCAGCACTACAAGGACGGAATGTTCATACTCGGAGATGAGGAAAAGGAAGACGAGGTAATGGCCTTAAGACCAATGACCTGTCCCTTCCAGTTTATGATATACAAATCAAAGCTCCACAGTTATCGTGATCTGCCAATCAGATACGGTGAAACCTCAACGCTGTTCAGAAATGAGGCTTCAGGTGAGATGCACGGACTTATTCGTGTCCGCCAGTTTACAATTTCCGAAGGCCATCTTGTATGTACTCCTGAACAGCTGGATGAAGAATTTAAGGGTGTTGTGGATCTGATTAAATTCATGATGGAGACTCTCGGTATACAGGAGGATGTTACTTACAGATTCTCAAAATGGGATCCTAACAACAAGGAAAAATATATTGGTAATGCAGAGGATTGGGAAGATGTTCAGGATAAAATGAGAACTATTCTGGATCACCTGAAGATTGACTACAAGGAAGCCGAAGGAGAAGCAGCCTTCTATGGACCGAAGCTGGATATACAGTTCAAAAATGTTCATGGCAAGGAAGATACCATTATAACCGTACAGGTTGACTTTGCACTTGGAGAGCGTCTTGATATGGTTTACATTGATAAGAACAATGAAAAGAAGCATCCTTATGTTATTCACAGAACCTCAATCGGTTGCTATGAAAGAACTCTCGCAATGCTTATAGAAAAATATGCAGGAGCCTTCCCAACCTGGCTCTGTCCGGTACAGGCTAAAATACTTCCTTTGGTCGACAAGCACCATGACTTTGCTCAAAAAGTAGGTCAAATGTTGAAAGATAAGGGTGTGAGAGTTGAAGTTGACTATAGAAATGAAAAGATCGGTTACAAAATAAGAGAAGCCCAAATGGAAAAGATACCATATATGCTGGTAATCGGTGACAAGGAAATGGAAAACAGCGCTGTAGCAGTCAGATCTAGAAAAGACGGTGATCTTGGAGCAATGTCCGCAGAGGAATTCGTAGACAAAATCGTTGAAGAAATAAGAACAAGAGCTAGATAGTTAGAAATTATTGTCTTTAATAACATCATATGTTATTAAGGACAATAAACAAGGATTGAAACAAAAAACAGCTGTCGTATTAAAACGGCAGCTGTTTTAACGTCAATTCAATTACATATATTACTTATAAAATGCAGCTATAACCTTGGTCAAAAGATCCTTTTCAATCCTGTTAAGGGGTTTACTTTTCAGAAGAGCTAATATTTCACTGTATTCCCTCTCAAAATCACTGTCAGTAGCAGCTTCACTCTTAATTATACTACCTTCCTGGCTTCCCAAAGTTTCAGTTATATAGATCATTTCTCCTGAAATATCAATTGTAACATTTTTGGTCAGGCAGATGTCTTTATCAACTTCCCAGGTGGTAACACATTCATAAACTCCTTTTTTTGTCTCCTGTAAAGAAAGGATATTAATAACTTCTTCAATACCTTTTTGAGTAATGGCACCCATGATTTCTGAAGAGTTTTTGTAGAAGGAAAATTCAATATAATCTGATGTTTCCTTGAGATAAGAAATTAGTTCAAGCAGCTCCATAACATCACTCCTATTATATTCTGACATAAAACCTAGATAATTCTTATATCGGTTTATTTGCCTGATAATATTAATGAGGAATTATAAAACAATGTATTAATATTGCCTTTATTTGTGAATAATTTTAAACTGGAACAAACTTTAAGGCTGCTAGTGTGATAAATTCAACAGGACTTGATTTAATAATATTTGCGACCCAATATTTGCTATGTTATAATATTTTTTGTGCTTTGGGTTGGCTAAATTTGGGAGGAGAAGGCTATGGAAAATAAATTGCTGTCGATTGTTGTTCCTGTTTATAATGAGCAGGAAGTAATTGATGAAACCTTCAAGCGATTATCTGCAGTATTTAAAGATTTTTTTATGAAGGTAGAGTATATTTTTATTAATGATGGAAGCAAGGATAATACTTATTTCAAACTGAAAGAAATAGCATCAAGGAATTCTGAAGTACGTGTTATTAACTTTGCCAGGAATTTCGGACATCAGATTGCCATTACGGCCGGTATGGATTATGCTAAAGGAGACGCCATTGTCATAATTGATGCGGATCTGCAGGACCCTCCCGAGGTTATTCTGGAAATGGTGGACAAGTGGAAGGAAGGTTTTGAGGTTGTTTACGGAAAGAGACTCCACAGAGATGGAGAAACCTTCTTTAAAAAGGTTACTGCGAAGACTTTTTATAGATTCCTTGACAGTATGACCGATGTTAAACTGCCTGTGGACGTTGGGGATTTCAGACTTATAGACAGAAAGGTCTGTGATGCAATGAAATGCCTTCCTGAGAGGTCCAGGTACGTAAGAGGATTGGTCAGCTGGGTCGGTTTCAAACAAACCAGTGTTGAGTACCATAGGGAAAAGCGATTTGCGGGAGAAACCAAATATCCTCTAAAGAAAATGCTGAAGCTGGCCGGAGACGGTATATTTTCATTTTCATATAAGCCCTTGAAGCTTGCAACCTTTATAGGCATGCTTGTATCAGTATGCAGTTTTATTTATCTTGTGGTAGTACTTATACAGAGATTTGTAAAAAATGATATTGTATCCGGATGGGCCTCATCCATAGCAGTTACATTGTTTTTAAACGGTGTCATGCTTATAGTAATAGGTATTATGGGTGAATATGTAGGAAGAATTTATGAAGAGGTAAAAGCAAGGCCCCTTTATATAATTGGAGAATTAATGGGCTTTGAGGAACAGAAAAAGACGGAATTATAATCTGCATAAGCGACCTTTAGTTGAAGGATTGTTTTCGCATAGGGCATAAAAAAATATATTTATTCTGTACCCTTCGCCATTATGATTTCAATAATGGCGTTTTTATTTTAGAGCATTGTTGTCATTAGCCGACAGTTGTGGAATAATAAATAGGGACAGCTATTTGAAAATAAACATTCTGTTATTATTGCACGTATCGATAATAATAGCAGGTAAAGTATATTTTGGAGGGTTGGTTTATGAAACAGTATCTTGAACTGTGTGAGCATATTTTAAAGAACGGCATAAGGAAGGAAGACAGAACTGGAACCGGAACCATAAGCACCTTTGGGTATCAGATGAGGTTTAACCTCCAGGAAGGTTTTCCTTTGCTGACAACAAAAAAGCTTCACCTAAAGTCAATAATGCATGAACTTCTTTGGTTTATAAAGGGTGAAACAAATATAAAATACCTTAAGGATAATGGTGTTTCCATCTGGGATGAGTGGGCTGATGAAAACGGAGAATTGGGCCCGGTATATGGACATCAGTGGAGATCCTGGGGTACTGCTGATGGAAAGCAGATTGATCAGTTAAGCGACGTAATTTCTCAAATAAAAAATAACCCTGATTCCAGAAGATTAATAGTTTGCTCCTGGAATGTGGGAGAAATAGACAAAATGGCGCTGCCGCCATGCCACTGCTTCTTTCAGTTTTACGTAGCAAACGGCACTTTGTCCTGCCAGCTGTACCAGAGGAGTGCAGATGTTTTTATCGGCGTGCCGTTTAACATTGCATCCTATGCCCTTTTTACCATGATGGTAGCCCAGGCATGCGGCTTAAAGGCAGGAGAATTTGTCCACACTCTGGGAGATGCGCATATTTATCTTAATCATATTGAACAGGTAAAACTTCAACTATCAAGGGAGCCCAGAGCGCTGCCAAAGATGACTTTAAATCCTGAAGTCAAGAATTTGTTTGACTTCAGATTTGAGGATTTCACACTGACGGAATATGATCCGCATCCACATATAAAGGGAGAAATAGCAGTATGATATCAATGATTTGGGCTATGGGGAAAGACCATGCACTGGGCTGCAGAAACAGAATGCCATGGCATCTGCCTGCGGATTTTGCCTATTTTAAAAAGGTAACTCTAGGAAAGCCTGTCATTATGGGGAGGAAAACCTTTGAATCCATAGGAAAACCCCTCCCTGGCAGGAAGAATATAATTATCACCAGCAACCAGGCTTTTAAATGCGAGGGATGCACTATAGTTGATTCCATTGAAAAGGCTAGAGAATATACCTTGGACGCAGAAGCTTTTATAATAGGCGGTGCTGAAGTGTATAGTGCCTTTCTACCATGGGCTGATAAGCTCTATGTAACTTTAATAGATGAGGTATTTGAAGCAGACGCCTATTTTCCGGAGATAGATTATTCACAGTGGGAACTTGTTTCAAGTGAACCGGGACCTAAGGACGAAAAAAATCCATATGACTACAAGTTTCTGGTATATCAACGTAGGTAATGTATTTAATATATATTCTGGACATAGATATTTCCGTGCTGCTGGCCCAGCTATATATTTCGAGCTAATTTTACAAAGGATAATTTGGATGAACGGGTCCATCGGGTAATTGAATGTATCAAGAAAAATCTGGCACCGTCCCACTGGGTTGTCGGACCCGATTCAACTCCACCGAACCTGCTTGAGTACCTTGAAAACTCCGAATTTAAAAGGAAATATACTTTTACCTGTATGGCAATTAATTTACAGGGGATGAGAACAAAGATAAAGTTAAAAGATAGTTATTAGATTGAAATAAAAATAAATTTGACAACTGTTTTTTTTTCTGGTATCATATTGATGCAAAACAAGAAGAAGTTTTCCACTTCTCACCTAAGCGAACTTTTGATTTGCAGGGTTAATATCGGTTATTGAGTATACTTTGTTGTGTACTGACTGAGATTACTAGTGGATACTTGCTTCTATCCACTTTTTTTATTGTTTTTTTATTATTGAGGTACTTGAAGTTAATCTTCTGCCTATTATATTCGGAGGTGTCAGTTATTAGCAAAAATGAATTAATGATCAATGAGGAAATCAGGGATAAAGAAGTCAGACTTATAGATGCTGACGGTACCATGCTTGGTATCATTGCGACTAAGGAAGCCCAGAAGCTTGCTAATTCTAAAAATCTTGATTTGGTTAAAATTGCGCCGCAGGGTGTACCGCCTGTATGCAAGATAATGGATTATGGAAAATACATGTTCGAGCTTGCCAAGAAAGAGAAGGAAGCAAGAAAGAATCAAAAGATCATAAGCATAAAAGAAGTCAGAGTATCTCCTTCGATAGAAGACCATGATTTTGAATTCAAGGTTAAGAACGCATACAAGTTCTTGAAGGATGGAGACAAAGTTAAGGTTTCAGTTAAATTCAGAGGAAGAGAAATGCATTACACCTCAATAGGCAATGAGATTCTTGATAAGTTTGCTGATTCAGTAAAAGACGTTGGAGTGGTTGAAAAGAAACCCAAACTTGAAGGCAAAAGTATGATAATGATACTTAATCCAAAGCAGTAGGATAGGAGGAGAATAGATATGCCAAAGTTAAAGACTCATAGTGCATCAAAAAAGAGATTCAGAGTGACGGCTACAGGAAAGATCAAAAGAGGACAGGCATGGAGAAGCCATAGACTCGTTTCCAAGGCAACAAAGGCAAAGAAGCACCACAGGCTAGGTGCGTATGTTTCAGCTGCTAACGAAGCTGCTATCAGAAAACTTATTCCATATAAATAAGAGGGAGGACGAAGGTTTATGGCAAGAGTTAAAGGTGCGATGAGAACTCGCGCAAGACATAAAAAAATATTAAAGCTTGCAAAAGGTTATTTTGGAGCAAAGAGCAAGCTCTTTAGAATGGCTAA